>NZ_JBFHGC010000140.1:0-5664 GCF_041583315.1 Ilyobacter sp.
AGGTAACCATCGGATTTAATCTGGGAGTTTCCCCTAAAAATTCTAAATCTTCCTTTTTTATATCTACTTTCCATAAAGATTTAATTTCTTTTAAAGCCCTCAAAGAAAAATACAGCGAATATTTTTTAAAGAAAATATTTCTGAAGTTGTTCTTTTTTCTCAGAATGTTTATTACATCATAATGAACTCTTGTAGCTTTTATCATTGTCCCGTTATTCAGACTTTCATTCTTAGCTATCCTATAAAAACATAATACTTTATTATAATAATATAGGTCATGCTTTACGCAGTATTTTGTAAAAAAGACATAGTCGCTTGAAGGATAATATGCTTCGTCAAACCCCCCTATACCTATTGCTTTCTCCCTGTCTATTACTATTCCTACCGGCCCGCCGATGGGGTTGGATATAAGGAAATCAAGTTCACTGAATTTCCACATTTTTTTTCTGAAATTTTTCAGTTTTTCTTTGAGTTCTTTTTTCTTGGCATCTGACCTCTGATCAAAGATAAAATGCCTGGACTTTACACATGAAATTTTAGGATTATTTTTAAGAACTTTAAAAATTTCCTCAAAAAAATCTTCAAGCAAAAGATCATCGTCATGAAGCATTGTATACCATTTTCCTCTTGCAAGTTCGAGGCACCTGTTCCAGTTGCCATAGATACCTAGATTTTCTTCATTTTTATAATATAGTATTTTCGGATTGTTATAATTTTTTATCAGATCTTCTGTCTCGCTCTGAGAGCTAGGACATTCAGCATCGTTATCTACGACCACTATTTCATAATCACTGAAGTTGTTTTGTTTGAGTGCACTGTCAATGGCTTCTCTCAGCATCTCAGGTCGTTTATAGGTGGGGATGGCTACAGTAACAAGTGGTTTTTCTTTATCATTTGGGTTGCCCCAGATCAACTTTGACTTTACATGACTGTACTTTTCAAAGTTGTTTTTATATTTGAATATTTCATTGGTTTCAATACTCATAAAAATCACCTCTGATATTTAAATTGTTATTCGCTGTTTATCCCATGATTAACTTATACTCTATCCCACAGGATTTCTTTCTAAAACAACCTAAATATATTTTAGTCCCAAATTTTAAATACAAATCAAATTTCCTTTAGCCTGTCTGAATCTACAGAAATTTATCTGTTTTTACAACTTGTCCGGCAATTCTCTCAGAATTTTTTCTGCTGCCATTTGACCACTTATGAGACTTTGATCACTCCACAAATATTTCCATTCTCCGAATCTGCCTATGGATTTGATATTACATCCCTCTAAAAATTCTAAAACTATTTTTCTGTTTTCATATATATTATGTTTAAAGACCACATTTGCATAATCTTCTTTTTTTATATTCTTTACAACTAAATCGTCTTCTTTGAAAACATTCATTTTTATAAGTTTTTCTATGGTATGCTGCAATATTTCGTCTTCTGAAAGGTTAATTTTTTTATCTCTTGAAAAATAGATTTCAGCCTGAAGAGAGCTGCAACCCTCTGGAGCATTTTCTGGAGACTTTAAGCTTGGAGAATATACTCTGGCACTGAGTATATCTTCATCATAGATATAAAACCACAGATGCTTAGGTATGTCTGGTTTATTAAATCCCAGAGAAACAAGATAACCAGAAGTACACATAAGTTTTTCTGAAGCTTCCACTACTTCTTTTGGTGTATTCTCTATGATTTTACACAGCTCAGGAAGCGGAAGGCTAGATACTAGTTTTTTATACTTACACTGAGTCCCGTCAGAAAAATAAATTTTGTGTTTTTCTATATCTATTTTTATTACTTCTTTATTTTGTCTGATATCGATTCCCTTTACCATGCTGGTAAGAAAAGATTTATATCCCCCTTTTTTAGGATATCTCATCTCTTTGGCATAATATGTAACCGGAGTTTTTTCTGTCTCACACCCCTCTTCTATCTCCTCTATAGACGGCAGATAAATTCTCTTTCCTACCCATTTTGTTTCCAGGTTTTTAGGTTCTACCGTCCAGTATTTTCTTGTATAAGGTATAGGGAAATTTTCTGCAAAATAATCTCCAAACTGAACCCTCAGCCATTCTTCATAATTTTTTATTTCAGAAACATCTTTTAGCTTTCTTTTTTTAAAATCTTCCAGTATCATCTTTTTTTCTCCACTTGGCAGAGGATATAAATTGTTCTGAGCAGGATGCTTTACCCAGTATCCTCTGTAATAATTAAATGGATCAGGTGTATGAGTATAAAAATCCGTTGATTTTGCAAAAATTTCCTTTACATGTTCATCTATTGCAAAAGACAGATGGACAAATCTGTCAAATCTAAACCCGTTTATTTCAAAATTATCAAGCATTCCACCCCACGAAGGATTTTTTTCAAATACCACGGAATTTACGCCTCCTTCTTTTAAATGATACGCTGCCGATATTCCCGAAATCCCAGCCCCTAAAACAACTATGTCATAATTCATTCGTGTCCCTCCCCCATATTAAATCCTAAATAATTAAAAATTTAAATTAATTTCATAATTTTTACAAATAAACAAGGAAAATATTTTAATAAAAAACCTAGAAAAATATTTTTTATATCTAATACTCTTAAATATTTCCATTCTAAATAAGAAAGTATTTCTTTGGTTAAAATATTTTCTCTTATATAGAGTTTGATGTTTTTGGTTTCTTGATTAGCTCTGCTTTTTATATAGGATTTTGTCACCCACAAAACTTCCCTCGTTCTTCTTTTAAGAAATAATCTACCTAGCTCCTCATCTTTTGTTCTATATTGATTAAAAAATATATCAAAAATTTTTATCTTATTTAATCTTTTAAGGTTAAACTCGCTATTCATTATGGAGCCCGCCCTCTGTAGATACTGGACTAACTCCAAATCAATATAGCCCACTTTATTTGAATTCAAAAGTGCTCTAATTATGAAGTCTTGATCTTCTACATAATAATGCGTCTCATTATTTTCATTGAAAAAAATCTTCTCTATTATCTCCTTTTTATAAACAACATTACAGGTGTACAAAAATATTTCTAAATTAATATATTTTTTCAAAATATCTCTGCTTTTCTCATTCTTTTTTACATCTCTGAATATATCATTATAGTGCTGAATAACATTACCATTTATATCTACACGTTTAAACTTGAAAAATACAAGATCGGGATTATCATTCCTAAAGCTTTTCATAACTTTTGTAAATGTATCTTCAGCTATAATATCGTCAGAGTCTAAAAAAAATATATATTTTCCTAATGCCTCTGATAACCCATTATTTCTGGCAGGACTCGGCCCACCGTTTTTCAAACGGTTGATAATTTTATATTTAAAAGTTACATTTTTCAGTAACTTCTCCATAATTTCCACGCTATTATCTGTAGATGCATCATTTACAAATATGACTTCAAAATCTCTGTAAGTCTGTCCCTCAATACTTTCGATTGTCTTCTTTACATGACCTCCAATATTATAGAAAGGTATTATTATACTCACTAATTCTTTATTTTGCATGATAATCTCCACCTTTACATACTTCATCTCTCCAAAGATAACCTGTATTTTAATTTTTTTATATTTCCCGATATTTCTATAATTTTCTCTTTAATTAATAGAATAAGATACTTTAAATTTAAAGGTAGACTATTTTCATACACTGTTTTTCTGATATTACAAAAATTATTTTGGATTTTCTTTAGATTTTAATTCAAAATTAAAATTAGAAATAATTTTTTCAATATACTGCAGTAATGAATTAATAAAAATAATAACCCCGATCATTTCAAAGGATTCTTCAATTGTTGTGATAATAGCATATGTCAAGTTGTCATCAGTATATACATCACTGTAATATCCTCCGATCATCTCTATTCCTATGGCTCCTCCCACAAAAAAAAATGCAGCTAATAAAAATTGAAATCTCACTCTGGAAGGAAGATCTAATAAAAATTTGTAATAATATACCGATAAAATCAAAACAACTGCAATTCCGACAATAACCCAGGAATAATAAAATGCTCCTGATAATTTAAATATCTTTCTCAGCGGAAATATAAAGAGTTCATGTAAACTAGCTGATTCATCTACTGATAAAAATAAAAATATAATTGAAAGTAATGACCACCTTTTATAAAAAATATCCTTTTTACTCTTTTTAAATACTGCAATTATTTTTAAAAGAAATGCAGAAATCAATAAAATAATTGATGAAAAATATGTCGGAATATTGTTCTCAGAGTCAAACTCAAACTGCGGAACAAATCCATACACGTGAGGATGTCCTGCCACAAATTTGAAAAAACAGGAAGCTATATTCATAAAAAGCAATAATAAAAAAAGGTAACTAATCATTCTACATTTTTTTTTAACATACATAAAAATTGTAATTAAAAGATTTTCCATAAAACATCACTTCCATCTGGTTTTTTAATGTCTGTTTATTTTTTTTAACGATTTTTAGATTTAAATATTACAGTGACATCGGAGATATTATTTTCAATGTAATTTATCAATGCCCCAATAAAAATAATGACTCCAATCATCTCAAAAGATTCTTCAAACGTCGTAATAATGGCATAAACAAGATTTTCTTCCGGATTAAAATATTTATAGTTACCTCCTATCATCTCTATTCCTATGGCTCCTCCCACAAAAATAAATCCAGCCAGTAAAAATTGATATTTTGTTTTAGAAGGGAGACTAAATAAAAAACGACTATAAAATATAAATAAAATCAGAACAAATAAAAATCCAATAATAACCCAAGAATAATTAAATATACCAGTCAAAGTAAAATTTTTTTTCAGTGGGTATGTCAACAGTTCATGCATACTCGCAGTTTCATCGATTGATAAAAATAAAAATATGACTGACAGTATAGACCAATTATGAAAGAAACGATCTTTTTCAATTTTTTTAAACAATGCTATTACTTTTAAAAGTATGGCAGAAACTAATAAATTAAATGATGAAAAATAAGTCGGAACATTATTTTCAGTTCGAAACTCAAATCTAGGTACAAGACCGTATACATTTGGGTGACCTGCCACAAACTTTAAAAAACATGAAAGAATATTCATAAAAAATAAAAACAAAAACAGATAATTTATTATACGAAAGATTTTTTTTAAGTAAATAAAAACTGAAAATGAAGATTTTTCCATAAAGTCCCCCCCTGTTCCTTTTCCCTAAAAAATAAATTCGATTTTATATTATGCTTTTATTTTTTTGTAGGTTGCCAGTGTCTTTCTTCGAATTTTGTTATAAAAAGTATTATATTTTCCAATTGATTTATTCAAATCATAGCTTTTTAGCCATTTGAAAAACTCTCTTTCATCTGAGTCAGAAACATGTTTTTTTATATCTTTCCATAGATCAATGTCATCATGAATAAAATCCCACTTTCCTTCAAGAAGACATTTCTTAGAATATTTATATATATCATCATTAAAATAAAAACCAAATTTTTTTGGGTCTAAATTTTCAAGCATCAATGCGATCATAGTAATGGAACATTTTTCACATTCACAACAATTTGATCCCCCTGGACTTTCCCAGCAAACTCTCAACTTGATTTGTTTTCCAGTTCTTTTTACAAAATCTGATATTTGCTCAATCTTGTCCTGTCTGCTCCGGTCAAAATTGTCATGATACACCTCACTCTGCCCCCAT
>NZ_JBFHGC010000141.1:0-5640 GCF_041583315.1 Ilyobacter sp.
GATCTGCTATTGCCAGGGAGCTCTCAAGATATGAGCTAAGTATCGCTGTAATAGAAAAAGCCGAGGATGTGAGTACCGGTGCCACAAAGGCTAATTCCGGGATAATTCACGGAGGTTATGATGCCGATCACAGCAAAAGAAAGGGATACTTCAGCAGAAAGGGAAATCAAAGATTTGACCAGCTGGAAAAGGAGCTGAATTTCGGGTTTTCAAGGTGTGGCTCTCTGGTTCTGGCTTTTAGCCAAGAGGAGCTGGAAAATCTAAAGGAGATAAAGCTAAACGGGGAAAAAAACGGAGTGGATGACCTCACCATTATAGATGCAGAGGAGATACAGAAAATGGAGCCCAATGTGAGCAAAGAGGCCCTATACGCCCTATACTGTCCCAGTGCAGGTATAGCCTCTCCTTATGAATATTGTATCGCCCTCATGGAAAACGCCATTGAAAACGGAGCAAAGCTTTTTTTAAACAATGAGGTGAAAGGTATTCACAAAGAGGGAGAGATCTTTTCCATAATTACAAATAAAAATAGATTTGAAGCAAAATACGTCATAAACTGTGCAGGAGTCTACTCTGATAAGGTATCTCAGATGGCAGGTATAGGGGGATTTCAGATACATCCTCGAAAGGGAGAGTATCTGGTCTTTGAAAAGGGAACAGGAACTATTATAAATAAAGTGATATTCCAGTGTCCCACTAAAAAGGGTAAGGGAATACTTGTGACGTCTACCTATCACGACAATCTCATGATAGGACCCGATGCCCAGGATATAGAGGACAAGGAAGACACCAGGACCTCTATAGAGGCTCTAGAGCACATTATAGAGGAAGCCAGAAAGTCAGTCCCCGACTTTGATACAAAAAAAGTAATCAGGTCCTTCTCAGGAATAAGGGCTTCCAGTTCTAAAAAAGATTTCATTGTAGAAGAGACATCGTTGAAAGGTTTTGTCAATGTGGCAGGAATAGAATCTCCGGGACTTACGTCCTCTCCTGCCATAGCAGTCTATGTAGCAGGTATATTGCAAAATTCCGGACTGGAAATGATTCAGAATAAAAATTTCAACCCCTATAGAGAAGCTATAATAAAGAAAAAGCCAAAGGAAGAAATGATCCCCATGAAGGAAGCCATGCCTCTCATCAACCTTCCCTTAGGAGACCCCGAAAGAATTGTCTGCAGATGTGAGCAGGTGACAGAAAAAACCATCAGAAACTCTCTGGACCGAGGAATCATGGTAGATTCATTGGATGGTGTAAAAAGACGTACACGGGCAGGTATGGGATTCTGCCAGGGTCAGTTCTGCTCAAGCCGTGTAAAAGAAGTCGTTGCAGACCATTATCATATTTCAGAAGAATCTGTACTTGAGAGAGGCCCTGGATCAAGCTCTTTTCCTGAAAGAGTTGGAAATATGGTATTCAGGAGAGCTAAGAAATAAGAAATTTAATCTTAGTAAGCATCATAAAAAAAGGGACAATTTTTTGTCCCTTTTTAAATATTTAAATGTTTCATTCAGAGATCTTAATTCTAAAAAAATTTTAAAATTCCACTCTTTTGTAACCCTTCGGCATTTCAAAAGCAGAGGCCGGAGCCCTGCCTTTTTTATACTCCAGAAGTTCTGTGGATGATCTCATTGTCTGTCCCATCATCTCGGTTGTCTGTTCTGAATATACTTCCATTCCTTTTATTTTTTTGGTCTCTTTTATGATCTCTCTCATGTTTTCATTCATTCCGGGCATTGTCCCCTTCATGGCAGAGATATATTTTGCATAAAGTTCCCTGTCAATATCAATATCTTCTGTTGCCCATATCTCAGATTTAAACTCACCCATTCCTGTGTTCATGATCTGTATATATTTTGTGCAGTTCCACTGACCTATTTTTTTCTTTTCGTTGGTTTTGGTAACACTCACGCTTACCTGCATCATTTTACCCATAAAATTTTTAAATTCTTCAGAATCTTCTTTGGACATATCACTACTCTGTTGATCGGCAATTTCTGAAAAATTCATAGGCATGGACATAATTGTTTTTTCATTGTGATCGGCTACGCTTATTATATTTTTGTCAAACTCAATAACCGTCTTGCTGTTTCCGTCCTCTACCGAAACCCTGTCTGGAGTGATCCAGGTTTCCACTATGAAATCACGGCTGGGCTGGGTTCTGCCCATGACGGTCATCCCGTCTACATGTTTTTTCTGCTTGGTATATGCATCTCCGTAGGAAAAAGCAGACAACACGGTAAAAGATATAAGCAACAGCAGTATGAATAATCTTCTTTTTATCATAATATTTCCTCCTTTCTTGCACAGGAAAATGTTAGAGAAACGTCAATTGATATCCCACTATTAATTTACCAAAAATAAATTCATATCCCTACTTTTAAAGTATATAAAAAATGTTCTCAGAATTCAGACTCCAAGAACATTTATTAAAAAATCTATTTTACTGCTCTCACTACCTTGTATCTCAAGGTGCCCCGTGAGATCATACTTTTTCTCCCTCTGTTTCGTGAAAGTCTCTGCCCCATTTTTCCATAACACTTAATACTTCCAGAAGCTTTTTACCCTTACCTGTAATAGAATATTCCACTCTGGGAGGAACTTCCGGAAATACCTCTCTTTCTATAAAGCCTCCCTTTTCTAAATTTTTGAGATGCTCAGTCAGAACTTTCTTGCTTATCCCAGGGACTATTCTCTGAAGCTCTCCAAATCTAAGTTTTTCCTGTCCCAGATGCCAGAATATAAGGGATCTCCACTTTCCTCCCAATATATCCATTGTCACCTCTATAGGACATTTATAATCTTTACCATTCCATCTATACATAAAAATCTCTCCTTAATTAATTTTGTGATTTTTTTATACCTTCTTATCCTTTATTTTTCAGTAAAGGGTACCTCTAGGTAACTTGATGATAAAATTGTGCCTACTTCCCTGTATAAGTATATTCTGTTACACTTTCAGTATATAAAAAATAAATTTATTTGGGAGGTTTATGTTTATGAGATATCCAAGAGCATTTTCACACATAGGGATTACAGTACCAGACTTAGATAAAGCAGTAAAATTTTACGGGGACGTAATGGGATGGTATGTTATCATGAATCCCACTGTTATAGAAGAAGAAAATGATACCGCCATAGGACAGATGTGTATCGACGTATTCGGAACTGGATGGAAGACATTTAAAATAGCTCATCTCTCTACTGTAGACGGTATAGGAATTGAATTATTTGAATTTCCTAACAATAAGAAGCCACAGGGAGAATTTAAGCCATTTGAAACTGGTGTATTCCACTTTTCTGTAAAGGATCCTGATGTAGAAGGTCTGGCAGCCAAGATCGTAGAGGCCGGCGGAAAACAAAGAATGCCAGTAAGAGAATACTACCCGGGAGAAAAACCATACAGAATGGTCTATATGGAAGATCCCTTTGGAAATATTATAGAAATCTATTCACACTCTTATGAATTACACTACGGGGCAGGGGCATACCAGCACGAAAATAAATAAACAGTTTATGAAAATTCTGATACTCTGAACAAACTCAGTTTCTACTGAAAATTCTGCTTAAATTCCTATTTTAAGCAGAATATATAAACCCATAAGAAGATTTCCCAGAATCAGGAGGATGAAAATCCCCCTATATTTCTTGGAAGTCTTCTTTATTTTTTCCACCTCTTTATTTATAGCCTCTACCTCTATCCTCAGCTCCTCTATATCCTGATCATATCTCTTGATATCACCTTTGAGAATTTTTTCTGTTTTCTCTACCTTTTCCACTCTGTCCAGAAAAAGCAGCTTCTTTACTCCTTTTTTCAGATTAAGCATCATTTTTATCCCTCTTCACCAGATTTATAATGGTCTCTTTATAGTTTATCTCTTTTATAGTCCGTAAAGCCTTCATCCTGCTGCCCTTTCTTATGGACTTTTCATCGAGATCTTCAGATATTTTACTATAACCCTTGGCAATATACCCCACCCTCAGACAGAGGAGGGCGTTGCATGTTCCTTCAAAGACACCGTCGATTATCTTGCTTCCTATCCTAGAGATAATAGGCATCCCTTTTAGACTGCTGTTTATGAAGGTATTAGCTATCTCTTCCACAGGTATCTCTGATATTCCTGCAGAGGCCAGGGCACTTGAGAATACCCCGGTATAGAGGTAAAAAAGATCCTTCAGCTTTGGTTTCTGATTGTATACCCTGGCTATTTTCCATATCATCTCTAGCTGAAGTTTAAGTACAAATATCGCATCTAAGCTTCCGTTCTGTGAAAGAGCTGTGGCAGTAAATATGGCAGTGGCATAACCCTTTGCCAGAGAATCCACCTCTCTGTCCATACTAGCCTCTATACCACCTAATGCACTTCTTATGGCCTGTATGCTGTTGGCATCCTTCAGCTGCTCCATATTCTCAATGGATATTATGTCTTTTAAATGTGAGTTTTTCCTGGAGTATTCCCGTACTATCCTGTCTTTATGGGAAAAATAAAAATCTCTCTTTTCTTCCGGGCTTGCGGTTCCGTCTGGTCTCTTTATAACCTTTGGCATTGTGAGCATCCTTACCACCGGATAGAAGGTGTATACCCCGAGAGCAATAAAAAGACTCCAGCTTATTACATAGCCGTAGCTTCCAAGTAATGAAGTAGAAGATAAAGCCAGTTGATTGAGCTGATTCAGCAGTATCAAAAAAGAAAATATAAGTATCCCGATCACAAACGGTATAAAACTCTTAAAAAGTATTTTTCTCATAGCTGCAACACCCCTTTTTATTATTATCAGATTGAGCTATATTCTTTTATTTCAGATTTAGTCTTAAAATCTCCTTACTAGAGTATCTCTGATTTTACCAAAAAAGAAAAGTATTTTTTGTGAAAATTAAAATAAGGTCAGGAGAAACTCCTGACCTTTAATACATAATTTTAGTTTTTATGAAATTTTTATAATTTCACCTTCACGAGTATATTCTACTTTTATCTGTCTTGTTTCTCCTTTTCCATCAAAAGCCATTTCTAAAGGCATAGTTAAAAGCTCACTTATAAAACATGTTCCTAAATCTAATAAAACATACACGGCTGCTCTCCCAGCACTTGGTTCATTTCCAATAGTATACTGGTATGTTGAAATTATATTCCCACTGTCTAATTGCTCTGTATGGATAGGACTTCTCAATTCTCCTTCAACAACAGCTTTAGAATTCCCCTTTTGTATTACTGCCAAATTAGGATCTTTGTCTCCTTGAAGAGCCATAACAGCAGAACATCCATTCATAAATAATGCGGCAAGTAGTAAAACTCCAATCGTAACCTTTTTCATAAAACTCATCTCTCCCCTTGTTCTTAAATTTAATTAAAAAAATCAATCTAGTGTACCTCGTTAAATATATATAGTCAACCCTAATAGTGAAATTTTTATTAAAAAAAATCATAATGGGAGCTATCGTTAGGTATATTTAATATAAACACCTTTATATAGATTAAACTTTGCGACTAAAAAAATGATGGCTTTTAGCAATATATTGTTAAAATCCTATTTAACTAAAAGCTTCTCGTAGCAGTAAAAAGGCTTCTCTTTACCTGGAAATCTTATTTCGCCCACAATTCTGAATCCGCACTTTTTAAATAATGCATCCATTTTTTCATTTAC
>NZ_JBFHGC010000142.1:0-5624 GCF_041583315.1 Ilyobacter sp.
CTTTTCACACCAAATTTTTCTAGGGTATTTTTATTTATTTTTAATTTATTTATAATTTCATTTTTTTCTATATTCATAAAGCTACCTCCATAATATTTTTTATAATTATATCACATAACTAGACTTGTGCAAAAAATCAAAAAAGAGATAATCACTTGGATCACCTCACCTTTTTATCTATCATAGATATTACATATAAGTTTTGGGCTGGCAGCCACCTTGGGTAAATGACTGCCGGGTACTGCGATACGGTTGAAAAGTTTTGTTACGGGATTATACTACCATAAAATTACAAAATTTAAAATTCTTTTTACAAATAAGCTTATTGTTTTGAATATGTATAAAATAATTTAGTATTCATATAAATTACAAACTAGAAGAAAATTAATCATTATTATTCAAAGGTATTTTCATAGAAAAATTTCAAATTTTATCTTATTTCGTTTAAGGTCTTTATAACTTTTCCACAGACAATAAAATCATCATATTCATCTACAATAATAGGAGAATACTCGCTGTTATCAGAATAGAGAATTACAATATTATTTTTTTTAAAAAATCTTTTTACGTAAGCTTCACCATTTAAAAGAAAAACACCGATGTCTTTAGATTTAAGCTCAGTGTCTTTTTTCATTACTATGACTGCCTTGTCTGTGATAGTTGGCTCCATAGAATGTCCACTAACTATGATTCCGATACAATTTTCTTTCCCACTCAGATGTAAAGATATATATTCTAAAGGAACCGAATCAGGAATATATCCACATCCAGCTGAAACACTTTCATAGATGGGGATTGTATCAACTTTAGTATCTGAAATTAACTCTATTTGTTGGTTAATCTTATCATTAAAGTCTGGGAGATAATAATCTGAAAGGGCTTCTTCTTCAATTATACCTGCTACTTTATATAGCTCGATATAATTCATATCTAAACCTGTAGCTATTTTTTTTAGATGCTCAAAATTAATTTTTTTCCTTTCTCCAACTTCTATTCTGTGTATAACAGAGGTTTCTAAATCACTTTTGTATGATAACTGACCTTGGGATAAATTTAGGCTTTCTCTTCTCTTTCTAATGAACTCTCCAACTTTTTTAATATCCATTTTTATTCCTTTCAATCAATTTAATTTCATTATAGTTTACTTTATTAATTGACAGTTAGCATAGTATTTTTTATTTTTTATTGACAAATAGCAATTTAAATTATAATATTTTAGTGTCAAAAAGCAATTAAGGAGGTGGATCATTTTAGTAAAAATAAAAAGCATCATTTTAAAAAAAAGTATACGCATATCTGAACTATCTGAGAAAACATCATTAGACTATAAATCTCTTCACAATATCATCTCAAACAAAACTAAAGGGGCAAAATTCTCCACTTTAGATAAGATTGCTAAGGCTTTGGATATTTCTATTGATGAGCTTTTTGACAGGGAAGACTATTAAGATCTAAAGGAGGATTTTTCAATGAAAAAGTTTTTAAAAAATAATTTACATTACCTAATAGTAGCAGGGATGTTTATTTTAGTTAAAGAGATTGGGTTGGCTTCATCTTCAGACATGCCCTTTGTAGGACCCCTTGAAGAGATTATGTTGGCAATTACAGGTCCAGTTGCTAAATATTTAGCAATTATTTGTGTTGCAGGATGTGGTCTAGCTATGTCCTTTGGTGAGATGGGTGGAGCTATGAAAAGGCTTGTTAACATTGTATTCGGTATTTCGATAGTTTTTGCTGCAGTTAGTTGGGTTCCAACCTTCTTCAGTTTTTCAGGTGGAGTTAATTTCTAAGGAGGGAAGCGATGAACTATAAACAAGATACTCCCCCTTTGGTTGCTAATTGTCAAAAGATAAACCCCATGGATTCCTGGCATGATAGATATTTAAACCTATCTAAAGGAATCAGAAACTGGCAGCTAGCTTTTTTTCTAATCTTTATTCTTTTTACCGGTTCTCTTATAGCTACATATTTCATAAGTATCAAAGCAACATTTGTTCCATACATAATTGAAGTTGAGAAAAATGGAAAAGTTAACTCTATAGGCAAACCACTGGAACAAAATTATAAAGTAACTGAGGGACAGATAAAATATTTTTTACGTCAATTTATTTTAAACACCAGGACAATATCTTTAGATCCGGTTCTTTATGGTAAAAAATATAAAGAAGCCTTCTACTTTGTCAGTAAACAGTCAAAGCAAAAACTTGGATTATTGTATGAAGAAGATGAAGTTCTTAAAAAATTAACGGCTAAAGAAACGGTTTCACCAGAGATTATTTCAATTACTAAAATCGCTGGTATTCCTAACTCTTACCAAATAAGATGGTCTGAAACATATTTTGGAAAAGAAGGAGGGATAAAAGAAAAAAAACAGTTTTCTGGAATTTACACAATCTCTTCAAACCCTCCTCAAACAGAAGAGGCTTTATATAGAAATCCACTTGGAATCATTATCGAGGATTTTTCACAGTCTATTGAAATATAGAAGGAGAATGAAAATGAAAAAATTATTATTAGTAACTTTTATCATTATTAGGTGTCTTTCATTCTCAGAAGAATCGACTTACCGAGATTTTTCCATGAAAGAACCGGTTATAAGATCAGGCTTAAAAGAAGCTAAAGAAAACATTGCGAGAAGTTTTGTTTTTAACCAAGGAGATATGTATCGAATCTATGCTAGAGAGGGATTTTTAACAACAATATTACTCCAGCCTAGAGAAGAAGTTGTATTCTTAGGTGGGGGAGATACTTCTAGATGGGCTATCGAGCAAGCAACAACAGGATCTAACGAAGGAGAAAGAACTGCAATATATATCAAGCCATTTCAACAAGAAATAAAAACAAATTTGGTTATTAATACAAACAAAAGGCAGTACCACCTTTTTCTTCAAAGTGCAAAAAATTATTATAACCCTTTAGTTAGTTTTATATATCCTAGAGAAGCTCAATTGAAATACAAAATTAAAGAACTTAAGGATAAAAAACAACTAACCCCAGTAAATACAGAGAATCTTTTCTTTGGGTATAAGATAAATCATGCAAAGTATAAAATAGCTCCCTCTCAGGTATTTGATGACGGTCAGAAAACTTTTTTGATAATGAAAACTGAAATAAAAAGCTCTGAGGCTCCTGTAATTTATGTTGAAGATCCTCTTACTGGAGATACAGCTTTAGTCAACTATAGAATTAAGGGAAATTATTATATAGTTGATCGGATTTTTGATAAAGCAATTATAAAGCTTGGCAAAAAAGAAGTGAAAATTAAGAAAACTGCCACTTCTACTGGAAAAAAGGAGGATAATATTAATCTGTCTGGTCGTAGAGGTGAGCTCTAATATGTCAGAAAGTTCAAATGAAAAAAAAGGAAAAAAAGATGAAATTCCAGGAAAACACATAAATAAAAAATCAATAATAATATTATTTACTCTAATCCTTGGATCTATAATTTTAACTTCATCTTTTAAAAGAAAAGGAGTTTCCGAGGAAAAAGAAAGTCTAAACTTAGAGGAAAAAATGACAGTTAATAATGTTTCAGATCTTCCGACCAGCTATCAAGAAATGATGCTAAAAGAAGAAGCAAAAGTTAATATAGATAGTAGCAATTATCAAGAAAGTATAACCTATAAGAATCAAATGGTAGATGGAGAACACCAAAAGAAATTAGATAAACTTTACCAAGATGCTGAACTGGGTAAAAAAAGTGGAATAGGATTTAGTGTCAATAACAGAAATTATGGAAATACCTCGATTAAGCAAACTACTAATATTTCAAGAGAACAGGATTTAAATGACCAAGGAAGCAAGAATTCTTTCTTAAAAAATAAAGAATCTAGTCCTACCTACCTTGGAAATTATATAGAAGATCCGATATCACCATATGAAATAAAAGCAGGAACAGTAATACCAGGTATTATGATTACCGGAATTAATTCAGATCTACCTGGAAATATAGTAGGTCAAGTGAGAGAGTCAGTATTTGATACAGTTTCCGGGAACTATCTTTTAATTCCTCAAGGCACTAAAATTTTTGGAACTTATGACTCAAATGTTAGTTGGGGACAAAATAGAGTACTAATTGTCTGGCAAAGGCTTATTTTCCCTAATGGAAAATCAATTAGTCTTGCTAATATGCCAGGTGTTGACCTTACAGGCCATGCAGGTTTCAGCGATAAAGTAAATAATCACTTTGGAACACTTTTAAAAGGAGTAGTGCTTACATCAATTACAGGTGCCGGCTCAGCAATAGTAACAAATGATGAAAATAATGATTACGAATCTGAGGCTGCTAAGGCTGCAGGAATAGCAATTATTAATGTCGGGAATGATTTTGCAGAAAAGGCCTTGGATGTACAGCCCACCATTGAGATAAGAGCAGGATATAGATTTAACATCATGGTAAATAGCGACATGATTTTAACACCTTATGAATAAAGAACAAAAATATTCAAAAAGGAAAACCTAATATGAAACTTAATTTTAATTTTTATAAAAAAAATATTATTGGCTATATATTCATTCTGTTTCTTCTTTCTGGCATATGGATGGCCACACAAACTTTTGCTAAATATACAGGATATCCCCACGAATTAGGTGCTCCTCTGGTTAAATTTAAAGGCATCAAAATATACAAACCTTTTTTGATTTTAATCTGGTTAAATAAATATTCACATTCTGCTCCTATTGCTTCCAAAAAATCAACACAGATATTATTTGAATTTATGTTTACAGGATTTTTCATTATGGCTATTTTCAAAAGGAAAAATTCCTCTCTGGACAGCCATGGTACTGCCAGATGGGCAAATATCTGTGATATCAGAGAAGCTGGACTTTATTTAGAAAATAAAGAAGTTGAAAAGGCTTTAAAATACTCTGGAATGTGGGATATCTATACTAAAAGACTGCCTAAAGAAGAACACCATAGGGACGGAGTTGTTTTAGGAAAAGACCGTAAAGGAAGAGAGATAATACATAATGGAGTTGAGCACATTCTGCTCATGGCGCCTACCCGTTCTGGTAAGGGGGTCGGGGTTATTATACCTACTCTTCTTACCTGGAAGCACTCAACAATTGTTAATGATATCAAAGGGGAGAACTATCAACTCACAAAAAAATTCAGAGAAACATTGGGGCACAAATGTCTGAAATTTGATCCAACAAATCCCGTCGAATCATGTAAGTATAATCCCCTTCTTGGCATTAATAAGGGGAAGGACTGTGAATATCAAGACGCCAGAATTATAGCAGAAATAATATGTGCTTCAGATAAGCCAGATCATTGGTCTCAAAGTGCAACTTCTTTTTTAACAGGAATAATCCTTCATGTTATCTATTCAGAATCTAACCCTACTCTAGGAGGAATAGTTCGTTTTTTAACGTCAACAGAAACAAATTTCGAAGATAAAATGGAACAAATAATGTTCTATCCTCATACGAACGATCACTCTATTTTTGAAAATATCTACCATGATGTTGTAAAGCTAAATGTTGAAGATGAAGAAACACAAGAGTTAATAGTAACAGAGTTTCCAAATACACATCCTGTGGCAGCAAGAGTTGCAGGAGACATGCTAGGAAAGGCAGATAAGGAAAGAGCGAGTATCGTTTCAACAGCTCTTACTAAATTA
>NZ_JBFHGC010000143.1:0-5607 GCF_041583315.1 Ilyobacter sp.
ATAAAAAGAATAAAAAATACTACCACATTTTTTACCACTCTTTCCTCTATACTGTCTCCCCCGATCTTCAGAGAAAATACAGCCCTGGGATAAGCCATCTTTTCCACCTCGTGATAGATATGCTTTATCATAATGAGGACCCTCATCTGTTTCAGTCCCCCTCCTGTAGAACCTGCAGATCCTCCGAAAAACATGAGTACAACCAGCAGAAGCCCGGAAAAAGAGGGCCAGAGATTGAAATCAGCAGTGACGTACCCCGTGGTTGTGGTTATGGACACCACCTGGAAGGCCGAATCTCTCAGAGATTTCAGATAGTTAGCCCTGTATTCAAGGGGACCGGAAAAATATATATTCAGTGATATTAGTATTATTGCAGTGAGGAGTATAGAGGTGTAAAATCTCCACTCGCTGTTTTTAAAAAAATTCCTGAATCTGCCTTTTATCAGATAAAAATGAAGGGTGAAGTTTATCCCGGAAAGATACATGAAAACTATAATGACCACCTCTATATAGACACTGTGAAAATCACCTACAGAGCTGTTTCGTGTGGAAAACCCTCCTGTCCCCAAAGTACCGAAGGTATGGCACAGTGAGTCGTAAAGATTCATCCCCCCAAGCATCAAAAGAATAGTCTCGGCCACTGTCATGGATAGATATATAAGCCACAATATTACTGCAGTATCTCTTATCTTTGGTCTCAGTCGGTCTTTAATGGGTCCCGGAACCTCGGCGTTGTACAACTGTCCCGGAGATATTCCCAGCATTGGAAGGACTGCGATTGTCAAAAGAATTATACCCATCCCCCCTAGCCAGTGGGTGAGACTTCTCCAGAAGAGTATCCCCTTTGGAAGTGATTCTATATCTGACAATATTGTCGCCCCTGTAGTTGTAAACCCCGACATGGATTCAAAGACACAGTTTATAAACGACCCCATTGTCCCCTCCAGATAAAAGGGCAGGGCTCCGAAACAAGATGCCAGTATCCAACCCAGAGATACAGCGGCAAACCCCTCTCTGGCTCTTATTCGTTTTTTGGATTTAAACAAAAGAAGAAATGAAACCCCTACAGAGAGAGTCAGAACTATGGAAAAAGACAGGGGAAGCATATCTGAGCTCCTGTAGTAAAATGAAAAAACAAGTGGAAAGGTCATCATAGCTCCCACCACGATTAAAATAAGACCCTGAATTTTAAAAATTAGTTTCCAGTTCATAGGCGGCCACCGTGCCTTTTGGAAAACATTTTTTCCACTTCATAGATGGCATCTGAAAGAAGGAATATTATTATCCTGTCTCCCAATTTTATCTCATCCTCCCCTGTGGGAATAATGACCTCTTTTCCCCTTATTATAATCCCTATAATTGTCTTATCCGGCATTGATATGTTTTTTATAGGGGTATTCAATATTGGGAGTTTCTCATTTATATCTATCCCTACAGTTTCTGCATCTATCTCTGTAAAAGGGGATACTGAGAAAAGGTCATCCTTTCTGGTCCGTTTCAGTATCTCACCCACAGTTAGGGCGTGAGGAGAGAACACTGTGTCTATAGGTGCTAAGTTATTTATGACATTGACTATAGAGGTGCTTTTTATCATGCAGATTGTCTTTGAGGCTCCGTATTTTTTGGTCATAAATGCAGACAGAATATTATATTCATCATCAGATGTCATGCTGACTATACAGGAATTCTCCACCTTGAGTTCTTCCAACAGAAATCTGTCTGTTGCCAAACCGTTTATTACCATGACATTTTCCAGATGAGAGCTTATCTCTTCACACCGGGATCTGTTTTCCTCTATAATCACCACTGTTTTTTTCAGTTTCACCAGCACCCTTGCCAGTCTTACGGCCCTTTTACTGCCTCCCACTATGATTACATTATTCAGTTTCAGATTTATGGAGAAGTATTTTTTTACAATTTCCTTCACGACCTCTGTTCTTCCTACAAAATACAGTTTGTCATTTGGATATATTTCGCTGTCTCCCCGGGGTATTATTATATTTCCCTCTCTCTGTATAGCTACCAGTCTTATCCTGGTCATCATGTCATCTTTCTGAGCCATTTCAAAAATAGGCATAGAGGAGTATAAAAATTCCTTTCTTACCTTCACTCCTACCATCTGGGCAATATTTCCCGCATAATTTGCGATCTCAAATATATCAGGGTTCTGAATGAGCTCCACAATCTTTTTTATGGTCAGCTCTGAAGGGGTAACCACTGTATTCACACCAAAATCCCCCGGTGCCACCTTGCCTTTCAGAAAAAACTGAGAATAGTCGTCTAACTTCGTGGCTATGGATAGATCACTTCTGCCACATTTTCTGGCCAGTGTGCACCCCACACGGTTGTCACTATCAGAATTCGTCACTATTATAAAAAGACCTGCACTCTGAATATCCGCCTTAATAAGAGTCCCCACCTCTGTGGCATCTCCATGGATAATCATTGCATCAAGTTTATTTTTAAGCATTCTTATGAGCTTTTCGTCTTTTTCGATGAGAGTTATGTTGTACCCTTCGTATATTAATTTTTGTGCTATTTTTACCCCTACATCTCCCCCGCCTGCGATTACTATATTCATATAGACTCTCCTTTTTTCAGAATGCCCCTTTACAGAGTTTTTCATCAGAAAAAAATCTCAGATATCATTATAAATATTTTCCAAATATTGTCTGAAATTCCTTTATCTTTAGTAAAACTATAGGTATTCATTTACAAACACCAGACAGAAAACAAGCCTTTTTTCTCCAGACTCTGACCTTTATATAAAATATAAAAGGAAATTTCAAAAACAAATCATAAAATGTTTATAGATAACGTTTCCGCGTAAATAAAAGTCAAAATATTTCACCACGAATGTTCACGACCCATTCGTGGTAAAGGTTTTTAAAGTTTTGTAGACAAATCAGTATCTTTTACACCATAGCAGCATTTTAAACTAATATAATTCCGTAATTTAGAAAGAGGAGGAATCACATGAAGAAAAGCAGATATTTTATTATGGCAGTTTTTTTTATGACAATAGCAGCATTATCATTCAGTGCTTCAGGAAGATCAATATCATACAAGATAGACGGCAAAGTTTATGAGGGATATTACTCAATAAATAAGTCATCTAAAGCTCCCCTTGTACTGCTCATCCATGACTGGGACGGGCTCACAGATTATGAGGTGCAGCGTGTAGAGATGCTGGCAGATTTAGGTTATTCTGTATTTGCCATGGATCTGTTCGGAGCAGGGATACGTCCCACAGAGGTGAAAGACAGACGTCAGCACACTGGAGAACTATATGCTGACCGTCAGAAGATGCGTTCACTGATGCTAGGAGCACTTGAAGTCGCCAGAATGAAAGGAGGGAATATCCATAACGCTGTGGTGGTTGGTTATTGCTTCGGAGGTGCGGCAGCACTTGAGTTTGCTAGATCAGGAATAACCCTTAAAGGTTTTGCAACTTTTCACGGAGGACTAACTACTCCTGAAGGTCAGGATTATTCCAGAACCAAGGGAGATATCTTGATTCTCCACGGGACTGCTGATGCAAATATCACCATGGATGACTTTGCAAAGCTTGCAGTAGAGCTGGAAAACAACGGAGTTTCTCACGAGATGATAACTTACAGTGGAGCTCCTCATGCCTTTACTGTCTTTGATTCTCAAAGCTACAGAAAGGAGGCAGATGAAAAATCCTGGAAAAGATTTACTGAATTTTTAGAGGAGACTCTAAATAAATAAACTAAAAAGAAAACACCGGACCTATCCGGTGTTTTCTTTTGGTCTGTTCCCTTTTTAAGGCAATTTTCACATAAAAATCTATTTCTTAATTTTCTCTTTCAGTCCCCCTGAAACCAGTACATAAATATCCTTTAGTACATTTAAAAGTGACAGATCTCCTGAAAAAACAATATATTTCGGTCTCCATTGGGGAGAAAAGCCTTCTTTATAACGTCTCAGACCCTTAAAATTATAAATATGGCCCCCGAGGTTGAAAACAAAGTTTCCAAAACGGTTCCAGAATGTAGAAAGCTCGTGGCCTTCAATCCCCGACAGTGGTGCCATTCCCAGGCTAAACCATTTGTAATCATTCTCCTTCCCCCACAGCATGAGGTTTATAAATAAAAATTCCATAACAGAATCTGGAGACCCAGGTCTGTATCTCATCAGATCTACAGAAAGTTCATTCTTATTTGAAGTCTCCCAAAGGTTGCAGAAGGCCGTTATTTTCCCGTCTTTTTCGATAACTCCTATCCTAAAGTTTTTTATATAATCTTTATTGAAACTTCCCAGAGAGAATTTTTTTTCAGAACCCTTTTTCAGATCAAGCCAGGTATCTGAAATTTCCTTCAGCTCATCTATTATGCTTTCTACCTCATTTTTTTCAATTATTCTAAAGGAACATCCCTCTTTCTGCAGCTTGTTGAATGTATATCTCAGTCCTTTTCTGGAACCTCCTGCAAGGGAAAACTCAGTCAGGTCAACTACTGCTTCCTCTCCTATTTTAAGTATATTTAGTCCTATGTCCAGATAGTAGCTGAGGTACTCTGTTCCCACTTCATAAAATACCACTCTCTTGCCGCTTTTCATGGCTATCTCATAAAAAATCCATATTAATTCGGAAATACCGTCACTGTTTCCTATGGGATCTCCCATAGCCACCATACTTTTCCCGCTGACTCCGTACATTATAAAAGAATCCCTGTCTTTATCAAATACCACGGATTTATCCCCTGTGAGGACTAAATTTGAGTATGTCCTGTCAGATGTGGCCAGTATCTTCCTGGCATCTTCCATCCCATCTCCCATATTCTCCAGGGTATAGTCAGTCACTGGTTTCAAGATTTTGGTAATTGTATAAAAGATCGTTGCCAGTGCTATCCCCAGGGTCGAACGTAAAAATCTGGGGGCATTTTTCTTAAGCTCAAACTGCCACCACAGATCCCTGGAATACTCTATGTGTTTATATGAGAAAATCCCTATCCACAGCGCCGAAGCAGTGGCCAAAAATATCAACAACATTCCGTTTACACTTAAATAACTGGTCAGAGCCGAAGTTTTTCTGTAAAAATATTTTTTTGATGGAATCAGCAGAGCAAGTATTACAAAAAGTACTAAAGCTTCCTCATAGTCCAGTCCTTTGAGAAGGGAAGATATAATACCTGTAAACAAAAGGAATATGGATATAAAGTAAGCACTGTTTAACCTTCTCTTTATACCTGTGGCCAGCATCAGAAGTAAAAATCCGGTAATACTTCCTATAAAATGAGATACCTCCAAGGTGGCGATTGAAAAAAATCTTCCAAGCCATTCCAGCCTCCATAAAACAGAGGGTGTCGATCCAGAGATCAGCATTATTAATCCTCCGGAAAACATACCGGTAGCCAGGACTATAGGTACAAACGGAGCTATAAAACTTTCAAAGAAATTTGTAAGTGCTGAAAACGAGTCCTTTTTAATGGAAACTTCATAGGTTCCCAGAAGGACAACGGCAAAAAATAATGGAAGAAGATAGTATATCAGCCTATAGAGGATCAGTCCGCTCAGTATTTCATGGACAGATATAAACTGAGATAAAAAAGAGATCATGATAAATTCAAAAGCCCCTATACCTCC
>NZ_JBFHGC010000144.1:0-5606 GCF_041583315.1 Ilyobacter sp.
CAGGGGGATAGTAAAGAACCTATGTTATGAATAGAAGGGACTAAGATTCAAAATTAGTGTACACTGAATTTTGGAAAGGTAATATAAAGTTATTCCAGAAGGAAATAAGGTAATTATTTATAATATTTAGTAGCCATAGATTGGAATAAGTGATATAATGTACCCGAAATAAATTTTCCATAAAAAAGTGAAAGTATTTTAAAAAGTGTACACTGTTTTAGTTGGTGACTTTTATTTTTTAATTGAACTGCAGATAAACGTACCTATAACTTTCAATAGATGTTATAATACCCCTATAATTTTAAAAGATAGGAGGGGAAGGGAAATCTTTAAATTTTCAATTGATGAAATTAGTTTTACTGGAGTCCTTATATCATTTGCAGCTTTTCTTTTGGGAATAAAATTTCCAGACTGGGACCTCAAATTAAAATTAAAACACAGAAGTCTAATTACTCACAGTCCTTTTGTCATGATATTTTTTTATAAAATTTTTAAAGCAGAAAGCAGCAAGGAGTTCAGATTTTTTATAATGGGCTTTTCCATGGCTCTGGCTCTTCATTTTATATTTGATTTATTCCCAAAGGGATGGTTTGGAGGAGCGCTTTTAAAAGTTCCTTTTATAAATAAAACTCTTTCACCAGGATGGAGTATAGTTTCACTTTTGACTTCGACGATTATCTGTATGGTTACAGCGATAAGTTATACAAAAAATTTTACTGAATTTATATTTTTGTTTTTTTTAGGATTATGTTCACTGATTTTTAATATAAAAAAAGAAAAAAAGGCTATAAGACCTCTTGCATCCTTTGGAATAATTTATATCGTAATGGGGTCAGTAAAGTATGAGATGCTTTTTAGATACTTTGCAAAAGTGGTGCTGGTTTTGCAAAGAGTTGTTTTAGAAGTTGTGACAGCTCTATAAACTTTGTTTTGTTGACAATACTAAGTTAAATTTAATATACTTACTAAGAAAGTTAAAATTGAAAGGAGATGGAAATGGCAGATATTAAACTCTTAAAAGAAAAATCAACACAAGTTAGAAAAGATATCGTTCAGATGATTTGTAAATCAAAATCTGGGCATCCGGGGGGGTCTCTCTCTGCGGCAGATATAGTTACAACACTTTATTTTTCTGAGATGAATGTGGATCCTAAAAATCCAAAAATGGAAGGTAGAGACAGATTTGTTCTTTCTAAAGGTCACGCTGCACCTGTTCTTTATGCAGTTCTGGCTGAAAAAGGTTATTTTGACAGAGAGCTTTTGGGAACTCTGAGACAATACGGTTCGATACTACAAGGACATCCTGATATGAAAAAAGTACCGGGAATAGAAATATCTACAGGTTCACTTGGTCAGGGCCTTTCAGTAGCAAACGGAATGGCATTGTCTGCTAAAATTTCTGGTGAAGAGTATAGAACTTATATTCTGATGGGAGACGGAGAATTACAAGAAGGGCAAGTATGGGAAGCTGCAATGACTTCGGCTCACTACAAGCTTGACAACGTATGTGCTTTTATTGATTACAACAACCTTCAAATAGATGGTAATGTAGACGAGATAATGGGTGTAGCTCCTCTTGATAAAAAATGGGAGTCTTTCGGATGGAATGTAATCCTGATCGACGGACACAACTTCCAAGAGATATTAGATGCTCTTGAAAAAGCCAAAGAGTGCAAAGGTAAACCTACAGTTATAATTGCAGAAACTACAAAAGGTAAGGGTGTATCTTTCATGGAAAATGTATGCGGATTCCATGGAGTAGCTCCTACAGACGAAGAAACTGAAATAGCTGTAAAAGAACTGGAAAAAGTAGAGAAAATTCTGGATTAATCATAAATTATAAATTGGAGGTTTGAACAGATGGCAAAAAAATCTACAAGAAAAGCTTATGGAGAAGCTCTTGTTGAACTTGGAAAAATAAATGAAAATGTTGTTGTTTTAGATGCAGATCTTTCTAAATCTACTCAGACTGCAATGTTTCAAAAAGAATTCCCAAAAAGACATATCAATGTGGGAATAGCAGAAGCTGATTTGATCGGTACAGCTGCAGGTATGGCTACTTGCGGAAAGATACCATTTGCTTCTACATTTGCAATGTTTGCAGCTGGAAGAGCATTTGAACAGATCAGAAACACAGTGGCGTATCCAAAGCTAAACGTTAAAATAGCTCCGACTCATGCTGGAATATCAGTAGGAGAGGACGGAGGATCTCATCAGTCTGTAGAGGATATAGCCCTTATGAGAGCCATCCCTGGAATGGTAGTTCTTTCACCTGCTGATGCAGTGGAAACAAGAAAGATGGTTCATGCAGCTGTAGATTATGAAGGACCTGTATACCTAAGACTTGGAAGATTAGATGTACCTGTTCTTTTTGATGAAGAAACTTATGATTTTCAAATAGGTGTAATAAACACAGCAAAAGAAGGTGCCGATGTAACAGTGGCAGCTACAGGAATACTAGTGGCTGAAGCTATGAGAGCTGCTGAAATATTAGCAGAAGAGGGAGTTTCAGTAAGAGTTTTGAATGTAGGAACAATAAAACCTCTAGACGGAGAGGCTATACTAAAAGCAGCTCAAGAAACTAAATTTATAGTTACTGCTGAAGAGCACTCTGTAATAGGCGGATTAGGTTCTGCAATTTCTGAGTTTCTTTCAGAAGTACATCCTACAAAGGTAAAAAAAGTAGGAATTTACGACAAGTTTGGACAGAGTGGAAAGGGAGCCGAACTTCTTGTGAAGTACGAACTTACCGCTGAAAAAATAGTGTCAGTAATAAAAGAAAATTTATAGGAATATAGAGGCGGAATTTAGTCCGCCTCTATATTTATTTTAAATGAGACTTTTCCTAAGTCAGTTAAATTAACGAGTTTTTTAGATTATGATTCTTCCCACCAGATAGGAGGAATAGAGTAACTATAAATTCAATAATTCAGTTAAACTCAATACCGATTTTCAGAAAAATTGAAAAATGCTTTCCAGATTAGATGGGAAAGTTTTTCTTTTTTTGATATACTATAAATATCGATATAGAATAAATATTAGAAAAAAATGTGACATGTCAAAAAGCTGTGGAGGTTTTTATCTTGGTTAAATTTGTAAATGTAAATTTAAATGGAAAAACTGAAGTTAATCTAGAATTAAATAAAGGTGAATTCTATTATCTTTCCTATGAAAAGGAAAATGATAAAAATTTATTTTTACAAATGCTGACTAAAGTAGCTCTTCCTAAGAAGGGAACCATCATAATGGGAGGAGAAGATTTTACAGCTTCTTCCAAGTCAGGGTATAAAATCATAATGAGAAAATTGGGAATAACTTATAAGGACTACAAATTTATAAGTTATAAAACTATCTTTGGAAATTTGAAATATTATCTGTATTTAAGGGGATACACCGATGAAGAATCCACAGAGCTATCATTAGAGGCTTTGGAATTTTTTAGTCTTCTCCATAAAAAAGATGATTTTATAGAAAATCTTACGCAGGAGGAGATGCACTATTTTAGCCTTGCAAGGGCGCTGTCTACAGAGCCTTCTTATATTGTAATGGAGGAATTCCACAAAGGGCTGGATGAAACAAATTTAAAAAAAGTATTTTTACTGCTAGAGGAACTTTGTAAAAACGGATTGGGTATAATGTATATTACCAATGACAGTACTATTTTGGAGAAATATCCAAAAGACTTAAATATGCTTGGAGAGGGTGTTATTAAAAATGTTTAACTGGGTAAAAGTGTTTTTTAATGAATTAGATGAAATTATAGATAGAGACTTTAGATGTTATAGAATGAATTTTTTTACACTTATTTCTGCTTTTATAGTTTTAAATGCAGTGGGGGGAGTTCTTTTGAACCTCCATCAGAATACTGAAAATCTGAAAGACAACTACAAAGTAAGGATATACCTGAAGGGGAATCCAGATGAAAAATCACTTAATAATTTTGAGGGGAAACTTCTGGGAATGCCAGAGGTTGTACATCTGAAATACGAGTCTAAAGAGGTGGAACTGAGAGAATTGGAAGATGACCTGGGAATAAGGCTTCCTAAAGGAAACAATCCCCTTTCTGACAGTATATCTCTCACGTTTGACGGCTACGACAAACTGGAGCTTTTGAGACAGAATTTAGACAAGGAAGACAGCTTTATAAAAGAAGTATACGTAGACAGCGATCAGCTGGAAAACCTGAATAAGAGAATAGCTAAAAACAAAACAGTCATTAAGTATTTTTTTATGGGAGCTTTTTTGCCTATTATCCTTATAATATTTGGTCTTCTACACACTAATATAGTGAAGCACAGCAGGGATATAAGTGCAAAAGTTTATATAGGAGAAAATAAAAAGAATGTGCTTAAACCTTATTATTTTATAAGTGACGCTGTGTTTATAGGATCTGCCCTTACAGGGACACTGATATTTTTAAATATCTATGAGGTCTTCAGAAGAGACTTTATCAACTATGACAGAGATTACATACTGAGTAGTACAGAGCAGATGCTTGTCCTAGCTGCTGTGACTACCTTTGCAATTATTCTTGTATTTCCGTTTATTTCCCGGAAAATATTCCGAATCAAGGGTGATAAACAGTGAAGAGATGGGTAGTTTTTTTCTTTCTAGTCACATCATTTTCATATGGAGATCAGCTGTCTGATATGAAAAAAAAGGTGGGAGACATAGAGAAGGGAATAAAAAAAAGCAGCAAAGAGATAACAGTAATAGGACAAAACAGAGAACTTATAAAAAAACAGATAAAAGACCTGGAGAGTGAACTGAAAAAGATTGAGACTGACAAGAGAGAACTCATAGTAAAAATATCAACCTTGTCAAAAAAAATAGAATACAGTAAAAGTAATCTGAATTTCAGTACAAAAGAACTAAAAATAAGAACCAAGGAATATAACGCAAAACTAGAGGCCTGGAATAGGGTGAAAAAAAATAAAGACCAGAAAAATTATGTACAGAGCAATAAGAGGAATTTCAAAGAGCTCTTATATTCTGACCTTGAAGCTCTAGAGCATATAAGGGTAGTACAAAAAGACATTGATCTGGTAAAAAATGATATAGAGATGGACAGGAGAGAACAAACCCGTCTCAAAAACGTACTTGCAGAAAAAGAGAATCAGGGAGAGCGAAAAAAAATAGAAAAAGATTCTCTTATTGCACAGCTAAACAAGGAAGAGATATATCATAAGAAAAATATTACAACTCTGAAAACCAAGAAAAAAAGTATAGAAAAAGAGATAGAGAAAATAATAATAGAGAGAGCAAGACAGGTAAAAAATGTAGATATTTCAACTGCAAAATCCAGAATAGGAAAGATGAAAAAACCTCTGGAAGGCAGCTATGCAGTTACCTTTGGACAGAAAAAGCAAGGGAATGTAATAAGCAGTGGTATAGAAATAGCTTCTAGTCTGGGAACTAAAGTGGATGCAGCAGCAGCAGGAAAAGTAATATATGCAGGAAAGTTTCAGGGTCTGGGAAAAGTTGTAATGATTGATTACGGGTATAATATGATAGGAATATACGGAAATCTCATAAGCCATTATGTGCAGGTGGGAGACATAGTACGGGCAGGACAAGATGTAGGTATACTGGGGATGTCCACAGAC
>NZ_JBFHGC010000145.1:0-5589 GCF_041583315.1 Ilyobacter sp.
GTTTCATGTGTGGGCGACTTTTATGGTTATAATCCTGTCTTTTATGTACGGGGTTACAAAGTCGGAATTTGTAATTCTTGCCATAACTATTTCATTGGTATGGATAACAGAGCTTATAAATACAGCTATTGAAAGCTCCATTGATATCGTATGTAAGTCTTATCACCCTCTTGCTAAAAATGCTAAGGACATGGCTGCAGGAGCGGTTCTTGTAGCTGCTATAAACTCTTTGGTTGTTGGTTATGTGATATTTGACGAAAAACTGGACATTATTTTCATACAGAGTTTTGAATTTTTAAAAAACTCTCATAAACACGTTTTTTCTATAATTTTAGTTGTAGTTATTGTGGCAGTTATCGGGCTGAAGTCTTATTATAAGAAAGGCACTCCTCTAAAAGGAGGAATGCCCAGCGGGCATAGTGCTCTGGCAGCCTCTATAGGGGTCAATGTGTTTTTTATAACAGATAACATAAAAGTATTTTTTCTCACCTTTTTTCTCATTTTGCTGGTAATGCAGTCTAGAATAGAGGGTAAAATACATACTCCCCTTGAAACTATTTATGGTGCTCTTTTAGGAGGAGGATTGACTTATTTTTTACTCATTGCCCTTAAAATGTAGGAGGAATATTTATGAATACAGCTATGGAATTTTTATTGCTAAGTATGCTATCATATGGTGATTTTTCAGAAGAAGACTATGGAAAAACACTGGAAGAACTTCTTTTTGGAGATGAAAAATCCAGAGAAAGAATAGTGAACAACGAGGGAATTCTCCTCACTAAAGACAACTATCATCTTCTGTTTGATTATTTCAAGGAATTTCTCAGAGCGTGGGAGATATTTCATGTGGACAACAGAACTGTAACAGGGAAGAACTTTTATTCCAAAGCCTCTGGATTTTATGCTGTCACCTTCAGGAAAAAGGATAAATTTGTCATCTCCTATAGAGGGAGTGAGAGCTATCCTGTGGAAGATGCCTACAGGGACTTCATAGAAACAGACCTCCTTATCGGAATGGGTAAACGTCCAAAGCAGTTTGAAGACGGTATAGAGGTCTATGAAACAATAGCCAGGTCGGAAGAGGTGGAGATTGAAAATATATCCATCACAGGGCACTCTCTTGGAGGAGGGATAGCACAGTTTGTAGCTGTTATGGCAGATAAAGAGGGATATACAATTCCCTATACCTGCACCTGGAATGCCGTGGGGATAAACAAGAGTGGGATTATAGGGGTAGATGATTTCATAGATTTCGAAGAAATGCTTAGAGGAATATATCCATTTAGTGAGAGAGAGATGGGATATCTTGCGCAGATGAAGGACATGTTTATGAGTTTTTTATTTAGAGAGCTGAAAAAAATGGGTTGTATAAAAGACAGAGAGACCATAAAGCTGAAAGAAAATGAGCTTGTAGAATTTAACATAACAGATGCTTTTATAGATGACTTTATAAAGTACATAAAATTTGATAAGTATATAATAAGCTTTGACATGAGTACCAGGAGGGAGCTTTTTAGGGATCATAATTTTGTAAGAAAACTTTTCCAGATTCCTGAATTTTCAAAGTGGCTCTTAGAAGCCAAAGAATTCATAAAAAAAATGAAAGAAAATAAGGCTTATGAAGACGTTATAGTAAATTTCTGTCATTCAAAAGATATGACTACATCGCTTTTTAAGCATATAGGAAGTGTCTATCTGGTAGACCAGGATTTTATAAAGAAAGATGTTAAGAGAAGAAGTTTTTTCAAGAACTTTTTTATCCTGACAAAATATGTTAAAGAATATCATTTTGAAGATGTATTTCTTCCCTATCTTATTACTGAAGGTGAGAAAAGAGGCAGATTTTCAAATAATCTGAATATTGATTTCATAGCAAGTTCTGTAAGAAAACTTATTTACCTTGAAGACTATGTGGCAAATGATCTCCTTGTGAAATATTATAGTTTGGAACAGTCAGAGGGAGATGAGGAGAGAGTCAAGGAACTTATTATAAATGGAATGAAAAATTCAAAAGACGAGCTCATATATAAAGAGCAGCTTCTGCTCTCTTTGGAGAAACTGGAAAAAGCTGAGGTAAAGGTTTTATGGGATAAAGTTATTGAAAAAATGGTCAGCCCCTATAAACCTAAGGATATATATGATACAGCGATATATTCTTAAATTTAATAAGTGTCTGTTATTCTCTTTTGAACAAATTTATTTAAGGGTTTAATTTAAAAAAATAAACTTTTCACAGAAGCTTTTGGTGAAAGGTATAGCGAAACAATCCAACGTGCAAAATAACTGTTAATTTTTATTCAAAGTTGCTATAATTAATTTAAAAGCCCAAAGGAAGAAGCAAATATGAATTTTTTTAAAAAGATTATCACATATTTTTTAATTTCATTTTCTATTTTTTCACAGGAAGCATATATAGCCAGTTTCAATTCACTTCACCTGGGATGGGATAAGAGTAAGGACTATAAAAGTATTTCTGAATTTTTGTCTCTCTTTGATCTCATAGGCCTTCAGGAGGTTATGAAAAAAGATGGTGTAAAAAAGCTCACTGCAGAACTAGAGAGGACTACAGGAGAAAAATGGAAATATCTCATATCTGATCACAGTGTGGGAACTGAAAAATACAGGGAGTATTATGCCTATATCTGGAAAGATGAGAAGGTAAAACTTTTGAATAAAAATATAGGGTTTTATAAACCAAATAAGGACGTAAACGGTCAAAAAGAGTATATGAGAGACCCCTATGGAGCAGACTTTAAAATAGGGGAGTTTGATTTTACCTATGTCCTGTGCCATGTGATCTACGGAGATAGTATCAGAGAAAGAAGGGCAGAGGCCTATCTCTTGGATAAGGTTTATAATTACTTTCAGGATAGAGATATAAATGAGCAGGATATTCTTATAGGTGGAGATTTTAATCTGCCTGCCTATGACGATTCCTTCAGACGAATTTTTTCCCATAAAGATCAGATATTTTACGGGATAGACCCTGTAAATAAGACTACCATAGGAAAAAGCGGACTTTCAAACTCCTATGATAATATTTTTTACTCCTATAGACATACAAAGGAGTTTACAGGTAACAGCGGAGTTATAGATTTTACACATGGAAATTATAGTGAGGTGAGAAAAAGTATTTCTGATCATCTTCCGGTATTTATAGAAGTGGACATTTCAGAAGATGATGACTGATACTATTCCTATGAAAAGAGCATTTGTTTTTTTAAACGGAGAACTTTCAGAAGATATAGGGTTCTATAAAGAGTACATGACAAAGAGTGGTGACATATACTGTGCAGACGGCGGAGCGATGCACGCATACAGGCTGGGAAAAGTTCCTGTTGAAATAATAGGTGACATGGACTCTGTTTCAGAAGAAATTCTGAAGTATTATGAAAGCATGGGAACCGTCATAAAGAAATTCCCAAAGGACAAAGATTTTACAGACGGAGAGATAATTCTAGAATATTTAAATTCTAAAGATTATAATGAAATAATAGTATTTGCAGCAATGGGAGGTAGAACCGACCACATGCTCACAAATCTAAATCTGATTTTTAAATATAAAAAAGCCAGATTCCTATCTGGGAAAGAAGAGATATTTATCATTGATAATTATTTTAAATTTGAAAATAAAAAGGGTAGCGAAGTATCCTTTGTACCTTTTTCTGATGAGGTCAGCCAGTTGACATTGAAAGGATTTAAATTTCCACTAGATAAACATAGTTTAAAAAGAGGAACGTCAATTTGTATGAGTAATATAATAATAGAAGGTATAGCAGAAGTGAGCTTTCTGAAAGGGACCCTCCTCTGCATAGTTCAAAAATAAAGGAAAAAAAACTTTATCCCGTATAATATAATCAAGAGGCATTACATTACAAGGGGGGGATTGATATGGCAACGATTATTATTTTATTGGTTATTTCCCTGTTTATCATCGTACTTTATATAGCTGCTTTATTGGTCTTTACACCTTATGAAGACGATGACAAGTATCTTCTTAAAATAATGGAATTTGGATTTAGATTTCATGATCATGCAGTGGAGAAAAAAGGTATATTTAAAAACTTGGAAGAATCAATGGCTATATTTATGATACTTCTCAGCTATAACATATTAAAGGACAGAAAGTTTGTCGATAATAAAAAGTAGAGGTTTACGCTCCTCTACTTTTTTTAATGGATTATTTTAGAATATTATATCTTTTATTATTTCTTGATCGAATGATTTAATCTTAAAAGAATTATCTTCAAATATACCATAGGTGTTTGGGTAATTTTCCTTTGGAAAAGTTATGGATCCCGGATTCAAGACAAATATACCCTGGTGAATTTCAGCCAGTGGTATATGGGTATGCCCGTGAATCAATATATCACCTTGGCATATATTGGGAAGCTTATCCTTGTTGTAGAGGTGTCCGTGGGTAATAAATATCCGTCTTTCATTCCAAAAGACAGTGGAAAAGTCTGACATAATGGGATATTCTAAAAGCATTTGGTCAACCTCGCTGTCACAGTTTCCTCTCACTGCAATAATTTTATTTTTTAGATTATTTAGAAGTTCTGCAACAGACTGAGGATTATAAGAATTCGGGATGGGATTCCTGGGACCGTGATAAAGAACATCGCCTAAAACGAGAATCATATCTGCCTGTTCTTTTTCAAATGCATTTAAAGCCTTTTTTAAACATTCCAAAGAGCCGTGAATATCAGAAATAACAAATAATTTCATAGAAATACTCCCTTTAATTTTTTTTAAAATAATAACATTTTTAAGGTCACGAGACAAGGACTGTCAAAAAATGCTTGACAAAATCGGAAAAAACATAGTAGACTCCATAGGAAAGTTGGAAATATAAGGAGGGCTTAAATTGAAAGAAGGAATGAAACTTATTCTTGAGAAAACTGTAAAAGCTGAGGAAACGGCTGCTAAAGTAGCGTCAGGAGCACTAGATGTTTTTTCTACCCCTATGCTGATTGCATTCATGGAAAGTACAGCTTTTAATTTGGCTCAAAATGAACTGAAAGAGGGAGATACTACAGTAGGAATCTCTGTAAATATAAACCATTTGAAAGCTAACCTTGTGGGAGACAGTCTCAAATGTGAAGCACAGCTTACAAAAATAGAAGGTAAAAAATTATTTTTCAATGTAAAAGTTACCTATAATGATGAAATAGTTGGCGAGGGAGAGCATATCCGTTATATTGTCAACGAAAAGAAGTTTATTGAAAGAATAAGGGGATAGATGCCTTTTTGAAAGAGGCATATGTCTCTTTTTTTTTGAAAAAATTACTAAAAAAATTAATATATATTGAGAAATGAAAATTTTAAGGAGGAAAAGATGACTACACTGGGAACAAAAACAAAGTATATCTTAGGGCTGCAGCATGTACTGGCCATGTTTGGAGCCACTGTACTGGTGCCTTTTTTGACAGGTTTAAATCCTTCAATAGCACTTTTGACAGCAGGAGCCGGGACTTTATTATTTCATTACTGTACTAAAAAAATAGTGCCTGTATTTTTAGGTTCATCATTTGCATTTATAGGGGCCATATCCCTTGTTTTGAAAGAAGAGGGTATAGGTGTGGTAAA
>NZ_JBFHGC010000146.1:0-5579 GCF_041583315.1 Ilyobacter sp.
GAGATTGTATTTTTTTTAAAAAGATAAAACTTTTTTTAATATATTGTTTTTTTATTGTTATAAGGGTGTTATACTTTAGAGTGTTTCAAGATGTTTTTAATCTGAAATAGCTTTTTAATGGATCTGGTTACAAAAAATCAGAAAGATATTTATGAGTTTACTCAACAAGGATTTTAAATTATAAACTTTATTAACGAGGGGGAATTTTATGAAAAAGCATTTATCCTTGATCGCCTTTATGATGGTGATCATATTCGGAGCTGTTGCTTGCGGTAAAAAAGCAGAACCGGATAAAAAATATTTAAGAATTGCCAAAGATGTGGAACTGGCATCTATGGATCAACACGAGGCTTCAGACGGACTCTCTTTAGCGATGATAGCTGCCACCATAGAAGGACTCTACAGCGTAGATGCTGCAGGAACACCTATTCCGGCTATAGCTGAATCTTATGAGGTTTCAGAAGATGGTCTGAATTATATATTTCACATGAGAAAAGATGCCAAGTGGTCAAACGGAACTCCCGTAACTGCAAATGATTTTGTTTTTGCATGGAGAAGACTTATAGATCCGGCTATTGCCAGTGAATATAACTTTATTATGGATATAGCTTCTGTAAAAAATGCTTCAAAGATAATAGCAGGGGAGCTTAAAACAGATGAACTCGGAGTAAAAGCACTAGATGAAAATACTCTAGAGGTGAATTTAGAGGTTCCAGTACCTTATTTTTTAAATCTAATGTCATTTCCTTCTTTCTTTCCTATGAATGAAAAATTTGTAGCAGAAAAAGGTGACCAGTATGCTATGACACCTGCGGACCTATTGGCTAGTGGTCCTTTTAAAATGGTGGAGTGGAACAGAGGTTACGGATTTAAACTTGACAAAAATGCAGACTACTACGATGCTGCAAATATAAAAATAGACGGATTGGATATACGTATTATCAAGGATAATCAGACTGCAGCTTTAAAGTTTGATAAAAATGAACTGGACCTTGTAAAACTTTCTGCAGAACTTGTAGACAAGTATAAATCAAATGACGCTTTGATTCAGGTTCCGGCTGGATACCTGTGGTATATGTCTCCAAATTTCAAAAATGAGATATTTTCAAATGTTAATGCAAGAAAAGCATTATCACACGCTGTAAACAAGCAGTACATTGTTGATAATATAATGAATGACGGTTCTACAGCGGCGGACTTCATAGTTCCTGTAGGTCTTGCGACAGGTCCTGATGCGAAAGATTTCCGTGCAACTTCTGATTCGTATACTAAATATGACAAGGAAAAAGCTCTGGAGTACTGGAATAAAGCCAAATCAGAACTTAAAGTCGATAAAATGGAGATAGAGATAGTATTTGATGACTTTGAAAGTAACAAAAAAATAGCAGAATTTATACAGTCTGAACTTCAGATAAATCTTCCTGGATTAGAGGTCAAGCTAAAAGCTCAGCCAAAGAAAAATCGTCTGGCTCTAATGCGTAGCGGGGATTATGATCTTGGAATTACACGTTGGGGACCGGATTTTGCAGATCCACTTACTTATTTAGGGATGTTTGAATCAGGTAATCCTACAAACTACCCTCAATACAGCAACAAAGCATACGATAAAATGATTTTTGATGTATCAAAAGGAGAGCTTGCTTCAAAACCTGAAGCACGTTGGGAAATGATGAAAACTGCAGAAAGACTTCTTGTGGAAGAGGATGCAGCAGTGGCACCTCTGTATCAGAGAGGTTACACATACTTACAAAACACAAAAGTAAAAGGTGTTGAAAACCACTCTGTGGGAGTAGATATCTATAGAAATGTAACTATTCAAGACTAAAACTAAGTTTATCTGATAAAGCCATAGGCGGCGAAAGTCAAGGCCTATGGCTTTATTACAATATTTGGACTAAAAAAAGGAGTTGAGATACATGCTGAAATATATCGGAAAGCGATTACTGATTTCAGTAGCGACCCTGTGGGTCATCCTGACGATACTATTTTTACTTCTAGAATTAATGCCAGGTTCTCCTTTTAACGATGAGAAGCTAAACAGAGATCAAAAAATACTGTTAGATCAAAAGTACGGGCTAGATAAACCTCTTCCTCTGAGATATTCTAAATATCTTAAAAACATTGTTTTAAAAGGGGATTTCGGAGATTCTTATACCATACAGAAAAACTATCCTGTTATAGAGATTATAAATAAAAGGCTGGCTGTTTCCGCCCGACTGGGATTTCAAGCACTGATATTCGGATCTCTGATAGGAGTTGTCTTAGGTGCCATAGCAGCTATCTACAGAAATACCATATGGGACACCCTGACCACGATGTTTGCAGTTATAGGGGTATCGGTACCATCCTATGTATTTGCACTGGGACTGAGCTACTTTTTAGGATACAAGCTGTCATGGTTTCCATTTACTTATGATATTTATGCACCCATTGAGTCTAGTGTCCTTCCCACAATGGCCCTGGCAATGTTTGTAGTAGCAACTGTTGCCCGGTTTATGAGAACCGAACTGGTGGAAGTTTTGGGATCAGATTATATTTTACTGGCAGAAACAAAAGGACTTACAATGAGAAAAGTCATAGTAAGGCACTCTATAAGAAACGCTCTGATCCCGGTAATAACTGTGTTGGGACCTCTGACTGTAGGGCTTATGACAGGTTCCCTTGTTATTGAAAGAATCTTTGGTATTCCAGGGGTGGGAGATTTGCTTGTAACTGCTATCAGTGTAAATGATTTTAATGTAATAATAGCAATATCATTTTTCTACAGTATATTTTATATTTTTATGATGTTGATTATAGACGTCTTATACGGAGTAATTGACCCTAGAATCAGAGTAACAGGAGGGGATTCTAATGGATAAAAATATAAAGGTATATAACAAAGAGATGTTTGAACGTGTTTTTTCAAAAGAGGAAATTCAAAAAGATATTGTGTATCAAGGTGTCAGTTTCTGGAAAGATGTAAGGCTCCGTTTCAATCAAAATAAGGGAGCAATTTTTGGGATTATTATGATTTCAGTTATAGTTATTTTTGCAATACTAGGACCACATATGAACGATCATACCTATAGGAGCATCGAGCAACAACACTCAAATTTACCTCCTAGAATAGCAGTGGTGGAAAAATTTGGTGTTTTTGACGGAACACTTGAAGGAAATAATGTATATGAGGAAAAAGGTCTTGATAATGTGTACTACTGGTTTGGAACAGACAGTCTTGGAAGGGACATCTGGACCCGTGTGTGGATAGGAACTAGAGTTTCTCTTTATATAGCACTCTTAGCTGTGATAATAGATATGTTCATAGGGATGGGATACGGTCTTATTTCCGGCTATGTAGGAGGCAGAACCGATACAGTGATGCAGAGGATAATCGAGATTATGAGCGGAATACCCAATCTTGTTATTGTCACTCTGTTTGTAATGGTTATGAATCCAGGAATATTATCTATTTCTCTGGCATTGGTCATTACAGGATGGATTGGGATGAGCCGTGTTGTACGTTCACAGGTTCTGAAGATGAAAGAACTTGATTTTATACTGGCTTCCAAGACTTTGGGGGCAAGCTCAAAGCAGATTATCACAAAAGATCTCCTTCCAAATATTTTCGGACAGGTTATTATTATGAGTATGTTTTCTATTCCAAACGCCATTTTTTATGAATCATTTTTGGCATTTATAGGATTGGGACTACAGCCACCAATGGCATCCCTGGGAGTACTCATAAGCGATGGATATAAATCGGTACTGGTTTACCCGTACATGATAGTGACACCTATTCTTGTCCTGGCTCTTCTGATGCTTAGTTTTAATCTAGTGGCAGACGGACTGAGAGATGCATTGGATCCAAAAATGAAACAACAATAAGAGGTGGCAAAATGGATAAAAATAAAATAATCGAAATAAAAAATTTACATGTTTCTTTTCAGACACATAACGGGAAGGTATCTGCCATAAGAGGGGTAGATCTAGATCTGTATGAAGGAGAAACACTTGCAATAGTAGGTGAAAGCGGATCTGGGAAATCTGTGACAACTAAGGTTCTCATGGGGATTCTGGCAAAAAACGGAACAATCGACCAGGGAGAAGTTCTCTTTGAAAATAAAGATCTCACGAAACTTTCTCAAAAAGAGATGGTGGCAATACGTGGTAAAAAAATTGCAATGATTTTCCAGGACCCCATGACATCTCTGAATCCAACTATGACCATAGGAAAACAGATAGCAGAATGTCTGGTGGAAAATCAGAATAAATCAAAAAAAGAGGCAAAGGAAAAAGCTCTTGAATTGATAGACTTAGTGGGGATAACCAGCCCGGAAAAAAGATTTAAACAATATCCGCATCAACTGAGCGGAGGTATGCGTCAGAGGGTGGTTATAGCCATAGCTCTTGCCTGTAATCCACAGGTATTAATTGCAGATGAACCTACAACAGCTCTTGATGTGACTATTCAGGCACAGATTATAGACCTGATAAAAGAACTGCAGGAGAAGCTGAAAATTTCAATAATTTTTATTACACATGACCTGGGAGTGGTTGCAAATGTGGCAGACCGTGTAGCTGTTATGTATGCAGGGAAGATTGTAGAATACGGGAAGTCTGAGGAGATATTTTTTGACCCGAGACACCCCTATACCTGGGGACTTTTGGCCTCTATGCCAAACCTAGAATCAGAGGGAGAGGAACTCTATGCTATTCCCGGATCTCCGACGAATCTGCTCTATCCTCCCAAAGGGGATGCCTTTGCAGTCCGAAGTGAATATGCACTTAAGATTGATTTTGAAGAACAGCCTCCATTTTTTAAAGTAAGTGACACACATTATGCCGCCACCTGGCTGCTTCATGAAAATGCTCCGAAGATAGAGCTGCCACATGTTCTAAAAGAACAGATTTAAAGGATAGAAAGAGGTGCAGATAAATGAATGATAAAAATCAGGTAATCTTACAAGTAAGAGACCTTAAGCAGTATTTTCCCATGGGTAAAAAGTCAGTTGTAAAAGCAGTGGACGGCATTTCATTTGATGTGTATAGAGGTGAGACACTAGGACTGGTTGGTGAGAGCGGGTCTGGAAAATCCACAACTGGAAGAAGCATAATCCGTCTATACAAGCCCACAGGGGGAGAGGTTATTTTTCGTGATGAAAAAATATCCGGAAAGATAGATAAGAATATAGAGGTTATGCTGCGGACAAAAATGCAGATGATTTTTCAGGATCCAATGGCTTCGTTAAATCCTAGAAAAAAAGTTCTTGATATAATAGCACAGGGACTTGATATTCACGGGCTGTATAAAGACGAAGATGAACGTAATAAAAAAGTTTATGAGATACTGGAAACTGTAGGATTAGCAAAAGAACATGCCCACAGATATCCCCATGAGTTCAGCGGAGGTCAGAGGCAGAGAATAGGAATAGCCAGAGCAGTAGTTATGGAGCCTGATTTTATTATTGCCGATGAAGCAATAAGTGCCTTGGATGTTTCCATACAGGCCCAGGTTATAAATCTTTTGAAAAAAATGCAGAATGAGAGAAATCTTACTTATATATTTATAGCCCATGATCTTTCCATGGTAAAGTATA
>NZ_JBFHGC010000147.1:0-5539 GCF_041583315.1 Ilyobacter sp.
CAGGGTAACTACTCATTATACTATTCCAGGTAAATATCTGGTGCTAATGCCAAACAATGATTATGTAGCAATATCTCAGAAAATAAAAAATGATAAAGAGAGAAAAAGGCTGGAAGAGCTTCTCAAAGAGATAAAACCACATAATATGGGATTTATCATAAGAACTGCGGCAGAGGGTAAGAATGAGCTTCACTTTGAAAGAGAAGTGGAGTATCTGGTGAAAAAATGGCATGACATAGAGAGAAAGATAAGCCATTCTAAACCGGGGGATATAATTTACAGGGACAATGAACTTGTAAATACTGTTTTGAGAGATATTTTTTCCTCTAATATAGACGAGCTGATAATAGATAATGAAAAAAAATATTGGGGAATTATAGACTATATAAATGCTTTCAGCGAAAGCTCGATGAGGACTAAAATAAAACTTTACAACGAAAGTCTTCCTGTATTTGAAACCTACGGGATAAATAATCAGCTGGATAAGGCCCTGAAAGAGGTGGTATGGCTCGACTGTGGTGGTTATCTGGTGATACAGAGGACTGAAGCCCTGGTGAGTATAGATGTCAATACAGGTAAAAATACAGGGCGTATGAATCTGGAGGAGACGGTTTTTGAAACCAATATAGAGGCTGCTATGGAGATCCCCAGACAGCTCAGGCTCAGAAATATGAGTGGTATAATAATTATAGATTTTATTGATATGAAGCATGAGGAAGACAAAGTAAAAGTCACAGAGGTGCTCGAAGAAAACCTGAAGAAAGACAGAATAAAAAATAATATTATTCATTTTACAGACCTTGGTCTTATAGAGATGACTAGAAAAAGAGTTGGTAAACCTCTGACTCATTATTTTCAAGAGGAATGCCAGCACTGCAGCGGAACAGGAAAGATAAAATCAAAGGATTCTGTAATCAATGATGTCATAACTGAAATAAAAATTGTTTCAGATGAAAAAGAGATCTCTACAATTAAACTCAAAATATCAAAAGATCTCAATGGTTTTTTTAAGGGAATATATGATGAATTTATAAAAGTTTATCTGAAATCTAAAGGAAAGTTTTTTAAATTGGAAGTGGATCCTCTTAAAGATAATTATGAATATGAAATTTTACTGGAAGTATAGGGGTATGATAGATGAAAATAGGAGTATATGCAGGTAGTTTTGACCCTATCACAAAGGGACATGAAGATATAATAAAAAGAGCAGCAAATCTCACAGATAAGCTTATTATAGGAATATTGAATAGCGCTTCTAAAAAATACTGGTTTGACCTGAAGGAAAGAGAAGAGCTCATAAAAAAAGTAGTAGAAGATCTAGATAACGTGGAAATAATGAGTTTTAACGGACTTCTGGTAAATTTTATGAAAGAAAATAATGCTAATATAGTTTTCAGAGGTCTGAGAGCCGTATCTGATTATGAATATGAACTTCAGATGGCCCTTGGGAATTCTGTTCTTTCCAATGGGGAACTTGAAACTGTATTTTTACCGGCTTCAAGAGAAAATCTATATTTGAGTGCAAGTCTCGTAAGAGAAGTAGCTTTAAATAAAGGAAACTTAGAGCATTTTGTGAATAAAAAAATTGTAAAAGATATATGTAATAAAGTAGATGAAATGGTAAAAGAGGGGAAATAAGTGGCTAAAGATAAAAATCTTTATGTATGCAGCAGTTGTGGATATAAAAGTGCAAAATGGCTCGGAAAGTGTCCTGACTGTGAAGAATGGGGGACTCTGGAAGAGGAAACAGAGATGCCTGCTGCAGCGAGAAGAATTATATCTAAAGGATCATCTTCTGGAAAATCCAATGTGAAAATATTAAATTTTTCGCAGATAGAAGTAGAAGGGAATTATAGATATACTACTAATCTAAAGGAATTTGACAGAGTGCTAGGAGGAGGTCTTGTCCAAGGGGAAGTAGTCCTGATAACCGGTAATCCAGGTATAGGAAAATCTACTCTTCTTTTGCAGGCGGCCAAAGAATATACCAAATATGGAGATGTAATATATATTTCCGGTGAAGAGTCTCCTTCTCAAATAAAGAACAGAGGAGAAAGATTAGGTATATCTTCTGAGAATCTTTTTATAATGTCTGAAACAGAAATAGAAACTATATATGAACATCTGTCTTTGAAAAAACCAAAAGTAGTGGTTGTCGACTCTATTCAAACCCTTTACAGTTCAAACTCGGAATCTATCCCAGGGACTCCGACTCAGATAAGAGAGTGCACTCTGAGAATAGTTGAGCTTGCGAAAAATTATAATATATCTTTCTTTGTGGTAGGGCATATAACAAAAGACGGGAAAGTAGCCGGTCCAAAAATGCTAGAACACATGGTGGATGCAGTTCTTAATTTTGAAGGTGAAGAGGGACTTTTTTATAGAATATTGAGAAGTATAAAAAACAGATTCGGTTCTACAAATGAATTGGGTATTTTCAACATGGAAGAAGACGGAATGAGAGAGGTGAAAAATTCATCTGAATTTTTTCTCAGTGACCGTGAAGAAAAAAATATAGGAAGTATGATTGTGCCAGTATTAGAAGGTTCAAAAGTCTTTCTTTTGGAAGTCCAATCTCTTATAACAGATTCCCCATTTGGTATACCCAAAAGGATAGTACAGGGTCTTGATAAAAATAGAGTACAAATATTGAGTGCTGTGGCAGAAAAAAAAGCAGGGATTGCATTTTCCACAAAAGATCTCTTTGTAAATATTCCCGGGGGAATAACGGTAAAAGATCCGTCTGCTGACCTAGCTTTCTTAATATCTATGCTCTCAGTATGCAACGGTATAGAGATAAGCCAGAAAATAGCAGCAGTGGGAGAACTGGGCTTGAGGGGAGAGATAAGAAAGATATCCTTTATGGATAAAAGGCTTAGAGAACTTGAGAAGCTTGGATTTACAGGAGTATATGTTCCTGAAGCAAATAGAAAAGATATAGAAAAAAATAACTATAAATTAAAGCTTATTTATTTGAAAAGTATAGGTGAGCTTTTGGAAAGGATGAGATAATATGAAAAATCAAGGAAAACTAGTGGACATCCTTTCGAGTGTCACTCCTGGGACACTTCTCAGGGAAGGTCTGGACAATATTCTAGATGCTGGAACCGGTGCTCTTTTAGTCATTGGAATCGATGAAAATATAGAGAGCATGTTGGATGGTGGGTTTTTTATAAACTGTGAATATAATTCCCAGAGAATATATGAGCTGGCAAAAATGGACGGAGCCATAATTCTAGACTATACAGGTGAGAGGATACTTTATGCAAATGTCCACATGCAGCCGGATAAAAATTATACTACAGATGAAAGCGGGACAAGGCACAGAACTGCTCAGAGAATAGCCAAACAGTGTAACAAACTGGTCATTGCCATATCAGAGAAGCGGAACAGGATAACTCTGTATAAAGGGGAACTGAGATATAAACTCCGGGATATAGGGGAGATAATGACAGAGGCCACTCAGGCAATAAAGACCTTTGAAAGATATAAAACTGTTCTGGACAAGGCTCTGGCAAACCTTACAATTATGGAGTTTGATGACCTGGCAACTCTTTATGAGGTGACAACAATACTTCAAAGATTTGAAATGATATTCAGAATAAAACAAGAGGTAAGAAATTATGTGGCAGAATTGGGAGTAGAGGGAAGACTTATAAACCTCCAGTTAGAAGAACTGCTGCAAGGTCTGAAAGACGAGAAAATAAACTTTATAAAAGATTATTATAACATCGATAAGGGCGAGCTGGATATAAATCAAATTAATTTGGAATTAGATAAGTTAACTGATGAAGAACTATTGGAACATGAAAAACTATCCTTTATTCTTGGATATGGAAAAACATACTCTACCCTTGATAACAAAGTAAGTCCCAAAGGGTATAGGATTCTTGGGAAAATAACAAGACTCAATAAGCGGGATGTGGAAAAGATCATAAGTGAATACGATGATCTCGCCTCTATACAGGAAGCAAGTGTGGAAGATCTATATGAGATAAGGGGAATAAGTAAATTTAAAGCAAGGTCCATAAAGAACGGCTTGAAGCGGCTTAAATTTACCCTTGAATTGGAAAGATAATATAATCTTTAAAAAAGGGGAGGATTTATAATGGGCAGAGAGAACAACATGTACACAGTGGAAGATTTGCTGGAATTGGTAAAAAAATATCTGGGAGGATTTGGAAAATTTATTTTTGTTCCTATTTTTTTTCTATATCTTCTTACCGGAGTGTTTGTAGTAGGTCCAGATGAGGAAGTCGTATTACTTTTGTTTGGTAAATATCAGAAGACATCAGGACCAGGTATAAACTGGTATTTTCCGAGACCGATAGCATCGCGGATCAAGGTAAAAACAACAAAGGTATACCGTGCAGAGATAGGGTTTAGGACCGTAAGTCAGGGGCCTCCTGCAAAGTATAAAGATATGAAGGAAGAATCTTTGATACTTACAGGTGATGAGAATATTCTGGATGTGGATTTTAGTGTTCAGTATAAGATATCGGACCTTAAAAAGTTTTTGTTTAATATGGGAGATCCTTCCAAAACAATAAAAGACGCATCTGAGGCAAGTATGAGACAGATAGTCGGTAAATATAATATTGATGAAACTCTGACTGAAGGAAAATCCAATATACAAATCGAGACTCGTGAAAAACTACAGGAAATACTTCAGAAATATGACAGCGGGATCACCGTCCTAAACGTACAGCTTCAAGATGTACAACCTCCTGCTGAAGTAGTACAGGCTTTTAAAGACGTAGCCAGTGCAAGGGAAGACAAGATTCGTTATATAAATGAAGCCAATGGTTATATGAATGATATAATACCAAAGGCTAGAGGTGAGGCTTTTAAAGTTTTAAATGACGCTGAAGGATACAGAGAAAAAAGGACAAAAGAAGCTCAAGGTGACGTGGTGAGATTCTTGAAGCTTTATGAAAATTATAAACTGGGGAAAGAGGTAACAAAAACAAGACTTTATCTTGAAAACCTTGAGAAAAATCTAAAAGATGTAGACAAGGTAATCATAGACTCTGATGTGAAAAACGGAGTACTGAACCTGATTCAAGAGGAGGGGAAAACAAATGAAAAAAGGAATTAATGTTGTTTTAGTCCTAATTGTAATTGTTTTTGCGTCTTCGGTATATCAGGTTTCAGAAATACAGAAAGCTGTAGTTCTAAGATTTGGTAAACCTGTAGGTAAGGAGATAAACACTTCCGGGCTTAAGTTTAAGGTACCTTTTATTGATAATGTTGTATATTTTGATAAGAGGCTTTTAGACTACGATGCTGAACCTAAAGATCTGATTACAAAAGACAAGAAGAATATAGTGATAGATAATTATGCCAGATGGAGAATAGTCGATCCACTTTTATTCCTTCAGACTGTTCATGATGAAAAGGGTGCCCAGGCAAGACTAGATGATATAATCTATTCGGAAATAAGAGAAAGGCTGGGACAGTATACATTTTTGGATATTATCGCATTTAAAAGAGATGAGATAATGGAAACTGTAACCCATGAAAGCTGGGAGAAGACCAA
>NZ_JBFHGC010000148.1:0-5474 GCF_041583315.1 Ilyobacter sp.
ATTATATAAGATCTCAGGGAGCTTTTCCTGCCAGTATAGGGGTGGGAGGACCTGAGAATGCATATCCTGCAGGGTCTTGTATATCTGTAAATGAGGAAGTTGTCCACGGAATACCACACGCAGACAAAATCTTGAAAAATGGGGATATTGTCAGCATAGATGTAGTGACAGAATTAAATGGATTTTACGGAGACTCGGCAATAACTTTTCCTGTGGGAGAGATAGATGCAGAATCCAAAAAATTATTAGAGATTACAAAAAAATCCAGAGAAATAGGCATAGAGTTGGCAGTGGTTGGCAACAGACTCGGAGATATAGGCAACGCCATACAAAAGTTTGTGGAATCTAACGGATTTTCTGTTGTAAAAGATTTTTGTGGACACGGAATCGGGAAATCAATGCATGAGGACCCTGCTATACCTAACTTTGGAAGAAAAGGCAGAGGTCTCAAAATAGAAAATGGAATGGTACTTGCCATCGAACCTATGGTCAATACAGGGTCTTATAAAATCAACATCCTAGAGGATGGCTGGACAGCTGTAACCAAAGATGGAAAGAGATCAGCTCACTTTGAACACTCTGTTGCTATAATCGAAGGAAAACCAGTGATTTTAAGTCAATTGGACTAGTCAAAAAAAACAAAAAAGACTAGACTTTTTATGGTGAAAGTGTTAGAATAATATGAAATTCTGTCTAGTAGGAGGAATTATGTCGAAAAAAGATGTCATTGAATTAGAAGGTACAGTTCTAGAATCTCTTCCTAACGCTATGTTTAAGATAGAGCTAGAAAACGGCCATGTAATTCTAGGTCACATCTCTGGGAAGATGAGAATGCATTATATAAAAATCTTACCTGGAGACAAAGTAACAGTACAAATCTCACCTTACGATTTATCAAGAGGTAGAATAGTATACAGGAAAAAGTCATAATCAGGATGTGGAAGGGGGAAAGAAATGAAAGTAAGAGCATCTATAAAGAAAATATGTGACAAGTGTAAAGTTATCAAAAGACATGGAAAAATCAGATGTATCTGCGAAAATCCAAAACATAAACAAGTTCAAGGATAATTTGCCGTTTGATTGGAATTTATTTTAAGTTATTATAGTACTGATATCAGGTACTGTAAAGGCATGTTGAGCCGTAGGGCCACGACCTGATTGAACCAGGGCATGCCGAAGAAAGTGTTTAGTTGATTATTATATCAACAAATATATAAATTTTCGGGATAGGAGGAAGAAACGTTGGCTAGAATAGCAGGAGTAGACATTCCTAGAAACAAAAGAATTGAGATAGCTTTAACTTATATTTTTGGAATCGGAAAACCAACTTCTCAAAGAGTTTTGAAAGAAGCTGGAGTAGATTTCAACACTAGAGTAAAAGACTTGACTGAAGAAGAATTAAATAAAGTAAGAGCTATAGTTGACACAGTAAAAGTAGAAGGGGACCTTAGAAAGGACGTAAGACTTTCAATAAAAAGACTTATGGACATCAGGTGCTATAGAGGTCTTAGACATAAAATGAACCTTCCAGTAAGAGGGCAAAAATCTAAGACTAATGCTAGAACAGTAAAAGGTCCAAAGAAACCTATCAAAAGATAGTAAATGTGGATTATATTCAGATAGACAGTTTAATAGTAAGGAGGTAGCTTAACTTGGCTAAGAAAAGAGTAGCTAAAATCAAGAAAAAATTAAAAAATATTCCTAACGGAATAGCTCATATACACTCGAACTTCAACAATACTATTGTTACCATTACTGACACTGAAGGAAAAGTAATTACTTGGAAATCAGGTGGAACATCAGGATTTAAAGGGACTAAAAAATCAACTCCATTTGCTGCACAAATTGCAGCAGAACAAGCTGCAAATGTAGCTATTGAAAATGGAATGAAAAAAGTCGAAGTAAAAACGAAAGGTCCTGGTTCAGGAAGAGAAGCTTGTATAAGATCAATGCAGGCTGCGGGATTAGAAGTTACTAAAATTTCTGACGTAACTCCAGTTCCACACAACGGTTGCAGACCACCTAAAAGAAGAAGAGTGTAGTCTCTCTACTTATCGAAGTATCGTAAAAGGTAGAAGCTCATTTTTGTGTAGAATTTTATAAAGGAGGAATATTAGAGAAATGGCCAGAAATAGACAGCCCGTTTTAAAGAAATGTAGAGCTCTTGGTATAGATCCAGTTGTTTTAGGAGTGAACAAATCTTCTAAGAGAGGACCTAGACCAAATGCAAATAGAAAACCAACTGAATATGCTATTCAGTTGAGAGAAAAACAAAAAGCAAAATTCATATATAGTGTAATGGAAAAGCAATTCAGAAAGCTATATGCTGAAGCAAACAGAAGAGATGGGGTTACAGGTCTTAACCTGATACAGTACCTTGAAAGAAGACTTGACAACGTAGTTTATAGACTTGGAATTGCCAAGACTAGAAGACAAGCTAGACAAGTAGTTTCTCACGGACACGTAGCTGTAAACGGAAGAAAAGTAAATATCGCATCTTATAGAGTAAAAGCTGGAGATGTTATCTCTGTAATTGAAAACTCTAAAAACGTTGAGATCATTAAGAGTGCTGTAGAAGCCTCAAATGCTCCATCTTGGTTAGAAGTAGATAAAGCTAGTTTTACAGGGAAAGTATTACAAAACCCTACAAAGGACGACTTAGATTTTGAATTAAACGAAGCTTTGATCGTTGAGTTCTACTCTAGATAATAAATCCTTTATATAGGAGTTGATTAAATGTTAAAAATTGAAAAGCATTCAAGAAGTATAAATATTTCCGAAGTTAAAGAAAATGACTTTAAAGCTCAATACATTGTTGAGCCACTATATAGAGGTTATGGACATACAATTGGAAATGCCCTGAGAAGAGTTTTGTTATCTTCAATTCCGGGAGCAGCTATAAAAGGACTAAGAATAGATGGTGTGTTAAATGAATTCTCTATCATAGAGGGAGTAAAAGAAGCAGTTACTGATATAATACTTAATGTAAAAGAGGTAATTGTAAAAACTGAAACTTCTGGTGAAAAAAGAATGAACCTTTCTGTTCAAGGACCAAAAATAGTTACAGCAGCAGATATTAATCCTGATTCTGAGTTGGAAATAATCAATCCAGACCAAGTTATCTGTACTATAACTACTGAAAAAGAAATAAACATGGAATTTCTTGTGGATACAGGAGAAGGTTTTGTTGTAGCAGAAGATATCGAGAGAAAAGACTGGTCTGTAGATTATATAGCTATAGATGCGATATATACTCCGGTAAAAAGAGTTTCTTACAGCGTAGAAGATACTATGGTTGGAAGAATGACTGACTTCGACAAACTTACTCTAAATGTTGAAACTGATGGAAGTATTGTTATAAGAGATGCAATCTCTTATGCAATAGAGCTTCTAAGACTACACTTTGATCCATTCTTAGATATAGGAAACAGAATGGAGAATTTAAGAGGAGATCTAGAAGAAGAGGAAATAGAAGAAGTAGATTCTTCTAAAGATGAAGATGTTCTTAACTTAAAGATAGAAGAGCTTGATTTAACAGTGAGATCATTTAACTGTCTGAAGAAAGCTGGTATCGAGGAAGTAGGGCAACTAGCTATACTTTCGCTTAATGAACTTCTAAAGATTAAGAACCTTGGAAGAAAATCTCTAGATGAGATTCTCGATAAAATGAAGGAATTAGGATTCGATTTATCGCAGAATGGATCTTCTGAATAATTAAAGATAAGGAGGATTGCTGAGTAATGAACCATAATAAATCGTATAGAAAGTTAGGTAGAAGATCAGATCATAGAAAAGCTATGCTTATGAACTTAACTATATCTTTATTAAGAGAAGAAAGATTAGAAACTACAGTTACTAGAGCTAAAGAATTAAGAAAGTTTGCTGAGAGAATGGTAACTCTTGGTAAAAAAGGTGACCTTGCTGCTAGAAGAAGAGCTTTCGCTTTCTTAAGAGATGATGCAGTTGTTGCAAAATTATTTGCTGAGATTGGACCAAAGTACACTGAAAGAAACGGTGGATATACTAGAATTATTAGAACTACTGTAAGAAGAGGCGATTCAGCAGAGATGGCAATTATTGAATTAGTATAATATTGCTTTAAAAGAGAGACTTTGGTCTCTCTTTTTTTCTTTTTTGGATTTGACAGAGAAAAAAATTATTTATAAAACTGGTCAAAAATAAAAAAGTTTGTGATATAATAAACTAAATAAATGAAAGGTATGGAGGGAAGATGAAGACTGCTGAGATTTTAAACAAAGAAAAACTCACTAGAGAAGATCTCTTATATCTAATGAATATAGAGAATCCTGAGGACATTAATCTTATATACGAAAAAGCTTACGAAATAAAAGAGAGAGAGATCGGAAAAAAAGTTTTTTATAGAGGTCTTATTGAGTTTAGCAACAATTGTATAAAAGACTGCAGCTACTGTGGAATAAGAAAAAGCAGTAAAAATGTAGAACGGTTTTTTATGAGTAAAGAAGATATACTAGAAAGTGCAAAATGGATATATGAAAATAACTATGGTTCCTTGGTTCTTCAGTCAGGAGAAAGACAGGATGAAGAGTTTACGGCATTTGTAGAAGATGTAGTCAAGGAAATAAAAAATCTTTCTCAAGGAAAGCTGGGAATAACACTTTCTCTGGGAGAGCAGAGCAAAGAAACTTATAAAAGATGGTTTGATGCCGGAGCCCACAGATATTTACTGAGGGTGGAAACCAGCAATGAGGAACTTTATAAAAAAATTCATCCACAAGATAAAAAACATGATTTTGACGTAAGAATAAGATGTTTGGAGGATTTACGCAATACAGGTTATCAAGTAGGAACAGGTGTAATGATAGGGCTTCCTGGGCAAACCTCTGAAGACTTAGTGGAAGATATACTTTTTTATGAAAAAATGGATGTGGACATGATAGGAATGGGTCCATATATAATCTCTGACGAAACTCCAATGGGTGAAGAGTACAGGGACAAGATAATGTCAAAAGAAAAAAGAGTAACTTTAGGTCTTAAAATGATTGCCCTTTCCAGAATTTATCTAAAAGATATAAATATAGCTGCTACAACAGCACTCCAGGGTCTAGATCCTCTAGGAAGAGAAAAAGGACTGAAGGCCGGGGCAAATGTTCTAATGCCTGTAACAACCAAGGGAGAACACAGGGCAAAATATCAATTGTATAACGATAAACCTTGTATTGATGATACAGCAGAGCAGTGCAAAGGATGTCTTGCTGGAAGAGTAAAGTCTGTAGGAGATGAAATAGCCTACGGTGAATGGGGAGATTCTCCACACTATATTAAAAGAAAAAGCAGATCATAATTTTTTTGAATTAATCATTTTAAAATACGGGGTTTTATTCCCGTATTTTTTTAAATATTGAGTTCAGAGCTAGAAATAATAACAGCTCCCTTTTTTTTCATTTTTTCTAAGGCAAGGACTGAATCTTCCGGGTTCAGGTTTACCCCTTGAC
>NZ_JBFHGC010000149.1:0-5465 GCF_041583315.1 Ilyobacter sp.
TATTCTCTTTTATTTTCACAAAATATCATGAAGTTTTTCTTTATTGCGTAGGGAGAAACCGAGTAATAAGAACCCTCTATCTTTTTATTATCCCCTATACTTCCGCTTGCAGGAAAATGAAATCTATGGTAATCAGAAGGTGCCAATCTAACTATAACAAAGGCTCCCCCCTGAAATTTATCAGCAAGTTTATCATCCTTCAAAAATTCACCCATGGAAAATTCAGATCCCTTGAGGAAAAAACTGTCTTTTTTATCTATGTTTTCATAGGCTAGTATCTTGCCGTCAGCAGGAGAGGATAGCTCATTTTTATTTTTTGATATTTTTCTTGCACTTTTCTTTAATTTTCTTATGAAGAAATCGTTAAAAGACTGAAACTCCGCTACCTTCTTTACAGCTTCTCCAATGTCTATATTGTGTTCTTCTATAAATGGAACTATCTTCTCACATGATTTTTTCTTATCCATCATTCTACCATACAGGGATGACAAGAATTTCCTTTTTACAATAGACTCAAGAGGAAGTTTCCCAAGAGGATTATAATATAAGAATTTCAGATAGCTTTCTCCTGGAACATTTTCCTGTTTTATTTTTCCTGTCTTTCTCTCAAAATAATTTATTTTCTCAAATTTCATTTCTCTACCTTTCAGATTTTTAATAAAATTATACCACATATTAAATATAAATTTGAAGTTTCATTTTTATTGGAGACATGATAACATATATACACATAAATTTTATAGGGGGTCAGTTATGGAACGTATAGCATTAATTGCTCATGATAAGAAAAAAGATGATCTGGTTGATTTTGTAAAAAAACACAAGGACTTTTTTGAAAAATTTGAACTAGTGTCAACAGGAACAACAGGAGGAAGAATAATTCAGGCTACAGATTTAAAAGTTCACAGATATCTCTCTGGTCCTCTTGGAGGAGATCAGCAGATCGGTTCTGACATTGCCAATGAAAAAATTAAAATTGTTTTCTTTTTTAGAGATCCTCTCACAAGTCAGCCTCATGAACCAGATGTTCAAGCTCTTATAAGATTATGTGATGTTCATAAAATTCCTGTAGCAACAAATAAAAGAACAGCTGAATTATTAATTATAGCTTTAAAAAATGAAATTTAAAATTTGAATTTCATTTTATTATATCAAAACTTAATTTTAAATATTTTTTATAAATTTCAAGTTGCACTAATTTTTCTGATATTGAATTTATTATTCAAATACTGCCACTTGGTGCAACTTGAAATCCCAAGCTTTATACCTCCTCAGTTCCTCTTCCACCTATCAGTTCTCGTTATTATGTTCTACGTTAGGCACTTCTTGAATGTTTTCTCAAAATCTAAATTATTGAAAAATAAAAATATAAATTACTTTAAGTAATTTATATTTTTATTTCTTTCTATTCATCCCTCTTAAATTATAATTCATCTTTAATAATATCTTCCCTCATCTTTTAGCACTCTTCTCACTTCTTTATAATCTGGAAAATATTTTTTGACCTCATTCCAAAATTCTTTAGAATGATTATGATGTACAAGATGACAAAGCTCATGTATTATTACATATTCTATTATTTTAGGATTTGCTTTTATCAATTTTATGTTTAAGGTTATATTGCCGTTTGAATAACATATCCCCCAGGAACTTTTCAATGGTTTTAACCTTACCTTTGAAGGATAAACCCCTATAATCTCACTCCATTTTTTTGTTTCATTCAGTAGTATTTTTATTCCTTCCTCTTCTATAGTACTTTCAGAAAAATTATTATCAGTGGCAGGTAATGTTTTCCCAAGGAATTTTATTGTCCCATCTGGATTTATTTCTCTCATCTTTTTTTCATATTGATTCAATTTTTCTTCTATAATTTCTAAATTCTTGCTCATAAATTTTTCACCGTTTATATAAGATTCTCTTTTCGGTATTGACAGCTCTATTAAGCATTCATTTTTTATTCTCAAAATATAATTTTTTTTACTTCTTTTGATTATTTTATAAATAATTATTTTTTCTGAACCCTTTATTTTTCCCTCTTTCATTTTAATCTCCTTCCTCATAGTGTCGCGGCGACACTAAAAAATCCCCATATAGGGGATTATTTTGAGATTTGACTTTTTATTTTTTTTATTAATGAATATTTAAGTTCTAAAAGGTCTTTTGAAAGATCCACCTTATATTTATGAGGATTTACAAGTCTCTTTCTTTCTTCTGACATATTATTTAGATTTTCAATGTAGTAATTACGTGAACTTTCAACATCTAATATCTTATCATAATTTTCCGTTAAAATTCCATTTTTTACATATTGAAGAGTTATTTTTTCAGCAGTATATTCCCCAGATTTTAATAAACTGCTTTTGAAATCATATTTCTCATCTATTATCGTGAGATCTTTGTTTTCCAATATTGTACTCTTATCCTCGTCTTTTTCCACAAGAGTTATTAAGTCTGCATAGGCAGAACCAAGACTATCATAGATTCTATAGACTTCTTTAAATCCAGGATTAGATATTTTAAAAACATCTTCTGAAAGTTTTATTACAGGATCACCGTTTATCTGAACAATTTTATAAACTCCGCCAAAACATGGATTTGATTTACTTGTTGCTATGGCATCTCCTACTCCAAAAGAATCAACACATGCTCCTTGCTCTTTTAGGGATCTAATCAGTTCTTCGTTCAGTGAGCTAGTTAAAATTATTTTTGCTTTTTTCATTCCTGCATTATCTAGTTCTTTCCTGCATTTTTTAGACAGGTATGCCAAATCTCCAGAATCAATTCTTATTCCGTAGGTTCCTTTATAATTATCGTCTATACCGCCTTCTTTAAAAGCTTCTATTGCATTTTTTATACCCATTCCAAGAGTGTTGTAGGTGTCGATCAATAATATCAGAGTATTATTCTCACGTTCCCTTCTATGTTTTATAAAAACTTCAAAAGCACGTTTTTCAGAATCTCTTCCTATCCCAAAAGTTTGAACATATGAGTGGGCCATGGTTCCAATACTAGGGATACCATATTTATATTCAGTAATAATATTGGAGTGGCTGGAGCATCCGCCAATATAAGCAGCTTTATTTCCTAATACGGCGCTATCGAAGCCGTGAGCCCTTCTGGTACCAAATGCTGATACTCCTATAGGGTCGGCTGCTCTAGTGACTCTAGAGGCCTTTGTAGCCACGGCCATCTGGAGGTTCATGGTATTCAATATCGGGGTTTCCAGTATTTTAGCCTGGATCAGAGGTGCCTTGATAGTTATAACAGGTTCATTTGGATATGCAATTTCACCATCTCTTAAGGCATATACATCTCCTGTGAACTTCATTTTGATCAGGTAATCTAAAAGATGTTGTTCCTTTATAATTTTTGAAAAATATTTTCTTTTTTCATCTTCTGAAGTATCATTCAATGTTTTTATAAGATTTAGAACTTCTTGTACTCCGCAAACAACTGCAAATCCACCATCTTCAGTTTTTCTGAAGTACATGTCAAATATAGCTTCCTGGTCTTCAAGCCCTTCCATTAGGTATACATCACTTTCAGTATACTGATATCTATCTGAATTAATAACTTTTGCAAATTCTGTCAACAAAATTTCTTTATCCAAAGTAATTACCTCATTTCAATTATTATGTTTAACAATATTTAGTATAACACTATCATATTTATTTTACAACTTGCAACCTTGAAAAATAAAGAGAACTATATTAAAATCTTATTATTACAATTGAAAGGGGTATAAATTTATGAAAGTAGTCATACAAAGGGTTTCTAAAGCCCAAGTATCAGTAGAAAATAATATCGTTGGAAAAATAGAAAAAGGTTTTCTCATTCTCCTTGGCATAACACACACAGATAATGAAAAAGACGCTAAATGGCTTGTTGATAAAATTTCAGGACTAAGAATATTTTCAGATGAACTTGGAAAAATGAATAAATCACTCACTGACGTAGGGGGAGAAATACTTTTAATCTCACAATTTACATTATACGGAGATTCCAGAAAAGGCAGACGACCTAGTTTTGTTGAAGCTGCTAAACCTGATATTGCTATTCCTCTATACAATAAATTTATTGAATATGTTAAAGAAAAAAATATAAAAATTTTTACAGGTGAGTTCGGTGCCGATATGAAAGTTGAACTTTTAAATGATGGTCCTGTCACTATGATAATAGATTCCCCTGAAAAATAGTTTTTCAGTTACGCTACCTAATATTTTTAGATAAGTTTATTAGCAAAAAGAAAAAGGCTGTTGATTTCAACAGCCTGCGAGATAGCAAAACCTCTTCTTCATTATAAAATTATTTAGCAATTTTATCTACAAGCTTCTTACCGGGTTTGAATTTAACTACTTTTTTAGCTTTAACAGTCATTTTTCTACCTGTCTGAGGATTTCTTACTTTTCTTTTGGCTCTTTCTACAACTTCCCATTTACCCCAGCCAATAAAATTGACCTCGTTTCCACCAACCAAAACATCTTCAATAGTATCTAATAAAGCATTTAATTTTCTTTCAGACTCCGCTTTAGATACAAAACCTCCATTTTCACAATACTTCGCTATAAATTCTTTCTTAGTCATTACCATCCCCCCCTTTATTACCTAGTATACTATATATTTTTCTTAAAACAAGTTATCACAACAAAAATATTTACAAAAAAATTATATACCACATTTTCAAATTTCCTTTTTTTATTAGTATTTTAATTTCATAGTTTAATTTTAAATATCAGGAAATAAGGATATTAAGTAAAAAACATCTTTAGTAGAATTAATAGGGATTATAAAGGGCTCTCAAAAAGAATCATAAGGAAAAAATCACGATTAAATATATACAAAATAAATCATTTTTCTCATATTGATATATTTTGTATATTGTTCGTATATAAAATGTGTACTTGTTTTAATTCACCATATGAAATATCATTAGATATGTAGTTTTTTTAGTTTAAAAGTATTTTAAATAAATATTTATTGATAAATGGAGGGATTGAGTTGGCAAATTATGCGGATAAAGGATTCAAAAATCTAATAGAACTTGCAAAAGATAACAACTTTATAGAGCCGGAATATTATGATAAGTATAATGTGAAGAAAGGTTTAAGAAACAAAAACGGGACAGGGGTTCTTGTAGGTCTGACCAAAATAGGTGATGTCCAGGGCTATGATGTGGTAAATAATATTAAAATACCAAAAGAAGGTGCTTTATATTATAGGGGAATAGAAATTAAGGATTTTGTAAAAGGATTTCAAAAGGAAAAAAGAATGGGTTTTGAGGAATGTATTTTTCTGCTTCTTTTCGGAAAACTTCCTTCAAAGTCTGAGTTGGACGATTTTAATTCACTACTTGATGAACTAAGATTTCTTCCTGATGGATTCACAGAAAATTTTTTACTAAAACTTCCAAGTAAAAATATTATGAACTTACTTCAAAGAAGTGTCCTTTTTTTATATTCCATGGA
>NZ_JBFHGC010000150.1:0-5456 GCF_041583315.1 Ilyobacter sp.
CTAAATATGCATGTTCTGTGGCAGGGGTATTATAAATATGAGTTACTACGTGCTTTGAATCAGCTATCGCCTTTTCTACGTTTCCCCTGCTCAATGTTTCATGAAATAAGAGATTCCCCTTTTCATGAATTTTTTGTGCACATTCTTTTTTTGCATCCTCTATACTCAAAACAGGAGTTAGCTCATCATACTCTATCTTCACGGCCTTTTTAGCCGCCTCTAGAGTTTCCTTATCCTTGGCTGCCACCAGTGCTATGGCGTCTCCTCTATACCTGGTGATCTTCCCCACTGGGATCAATGCATCCCAGTCTGAGATAAAAGAAAGGTGACCGATATTATTAATTCCAGGGACATCTTCTGCCGTTAATACTTTAAGAACCCCTTCCATAGCCTCAGCTTCACTCACATCTATGGACAATACCCTTGCTCTGGGATATTCTGACCTTACAGCACCTCCATAATACATTCCATCTATTTTTATATCCTCTGCATAGATTCCTTCCCCTATTGCTTTAGCAGGTCCGTCGATTCTATGCACATGTTCTCCTACCATCCCTTTGCATTCTCTTTTGGGGATTATTCTCTCTGTCCTCAGTATCTCTGCAGCAAGCTCAATAGCTTCCTCTATTTTCACATATCCGGTGCATCTGCAGATATTCCCTGTTAAGCTCTTTTTTATCTCGTCTTTAGTTGGGTTCAGAGTTTTTAAAAATAAAGCCGTGGCACTCATAACCATACCTGGAATGCAGAAACCACACTGAACGGCTCCCACTTCTGTGAAAGCATATGCGAAGACATCCCTTTTTCTTTGAGATAATCCCTCTAAAGTAGTTATTTTTTTCCCCTTTAATTTATCTGTCTTAAGAACGCATGCTTTCATAGCTTTTCCATCTACAAGAACGGTACATGTCCCGCATGCACCTTCTTCACATCCGTTTTTGGCAGCCTTCAAATTAAGATCATCTCTTAAATATTTTAATAAGTTTTTGACTTTATCTGTCTTAGTAAGTTTTTCATTTACAATAATTTCATACATATTCAGCCCCCCGGCTTTCTCAAAATATAGTCTTTCTCTTTAAGTATCTCCCCCTACCCTTTTGTCCTAGAAATTTATTATTTTTTACTATTATTTCTCCCCTTGAGATAGTCATAATAGGATATCCTTTTAATTCCATCCCTTCATATAGTGTATAATCTACATTTTCGTGGAGGTTTTCATGTTGTATTGTCACTTGTTTCTCAGGATCTATGACCATAAGGTCAGCATCTGCCCCTATAGATATAGAACCTTTTTTAGGATACAGTCCAAATAATTTGGCTGGTGCCGTACTCACAATATCAACAAATTTATTTATGCTTATCCTATTTTTACCGACCCCCTCAGAAAACATAAGAGCTATTCTGGTTTCCACACCTGGTCCTCCATTTGGACATTTTGTAAAATCATCACTTCCAAGTTCTTTTTTTAATTTAAAATCAAAAGGACAGTGATCTGTTGCAACAGTTTGAATATCCCCTTGGGCTATTCCGTTCCAGAGCCTTTCATTATTGCCTTTTTCTCTGAGGGGCGGACTCATTATATATTTAAGGCCTCTATCTTGATCCTCAAGATACCTATCTTCATCTAAGAATAAATACTGAGGGCAAGTTTCAGCATAAATATTCCGTCCCTCGGCTTTTGCTTTTTTTATGACATCCAGGCCGTCACCCGAAGACAGGTGAACTATGTATAGAGGAGCATCACCAGCTTCTTTTGACATCTCTATCATTCTTTTTATAGCTTCCACCTCGGTTTTTACCGGTCTTGATTTGGCGTGATAAATGGCCTTGGTTTTTCCTTCGGAGGTGTATTTTTCTCTAAGTTCCAGTATCTCTTCATGCACTTCAGCATGAATGGTTGTCATAGCCCCTAGAGAGCTCAGCCTTTTCATGACAGCTTTGATTTCCTCATCCTGTAATTTGTTATCATAGGTCATATAAGCCTTAAATGAAGTTACTCCGTCTTGCACCATAGACTCCATTTCTTCTAATATTTCCTCATTTACATGCTGAATTACCCCGTGAAACCCATAATCAATTACTGCATCTTTTTCTGCATCTGCCTTGTACTTATTTAATTGATGGTGAAGTGTGCACTTATCAGGTCCAAATCCCATGTGATCTATTATTGTAGTGGTTCCCCCGCAGGCAGCTGCCACAGTCCCAGTATAAAAATCATCCTTTGCAACTGCTATCCCCACATCCAAATTAAAGTGTGTATGAACATCCACTCCACCTGGCATAACATATTTCCCCTCAAGGTCTACAACTTCCCCTTTATCTATTTCCAGGTTTTTTCCGATCTTAGATATCAGTCCGTATTCAATGAGGATATCCTCTTTGAATACTTTATCACTTGTTACTATAGTCCCGTTTTTTAGAAGAAGTTTCATTATAGACCTCCTATCTAGAGATGGTCATAGCATCCTTAGGACACTTAGACACACATACTCCACATCCAAAGCATTTATCGGCATCAATTACAGCAAGTTTATTTTCATTTATATTAATTGCATGGTATGGACAAAGGTTTGCACAGATTCCACAGCCAATACATTTTTCTTTTGATACTGTCGGTGGTGTAGTTACATAATTAGGAGCTGTTCTTTTCTCTAAATGTCTTCCTGCAATTCCTCTTATATCGTCTAAACTGCTGTATCCGTGATCATCCAACCATTTTTCAGTTTCTCTGACTATTCTTCCAAAGGCTTTAGGACCTTCAATAATTGCCTGTGTACATACCTGAACTGCTGTTGCACCGGCCATTATAAATTCAATTACATCTTCCCCTTTGATTATCCCGCCTACTGCAAAGACAGGAATCTCAACTGCTTTAGACAGTTCATATACCACCCTCATGGCAATAGGCTTGATGGCAGCTCCTGACATCCATCCGTATCCGTTTTTAGATCCCATGTGAGGTTTTCCCGTCTCAATATCGATAGAGAGACACGGCCCCACTGAGTTTATGGCCACCAGACCATCTGCACCATTTGCTTCTAGTTGCCTAGCTACCTCATCTAAGTTTTCTATTCCAGGTGAAACCTTCATAAATACAGGCTTGTCTGACAGTTCTTTTGCTGCTCTCAGCGTGCTTAGCATAGGAGTCAAATCTCTTCCTACATAGTGGCTCGAGATCTCATAGGCATCTGCAAATTTATCTACCATCGGAATTAGTTTTCTGATATCAGCTTCTACATATCCGAGTCCGATGATTACTGGCTCGTTTGCAGCCTTACATCTAGCATATTCATTTTCTACCCAGTGTTCAGGTGATTCTTCAGACCATAATTCAGTATTAAGAAAATGCTTTCCTTTAAAATCATGCATGCAAGGTTTGGGAATCTCAGCAGCCACAGATGAGATAGTCTTGGTAACCACTCCTGCTGCTCCGTTTTCCACGGCTCTCACACAAGTTTCAGCATCTTTTGACGGTGGACCTGCTGCCACAATTACAGGATTTTCATACTTTAATCCTGCAAAATTTACTTTTATATTTGCCATTAAAAATTCCCCCCTGATTCTTAATTCAACTATTATTTAAATCTGATAATTTTCTTTTTACATCCTATCCCACATCTGTTTTGCTACTTCTCTGGATTTATTTAAAATCATGCCCTCGTCTACTGATAGGATTTTCCTGTCTCTCATTATTATTTTCCCGTCAATGATGGTGGTATTTACACTTCTACCCATAAGTCCAAACAGTATATGGCTGTTATAGTTTGTTTCATTCATAGGTGTCAGAGGGTTATAATCAGCAATAATGATATCTGCTGCGGAACCTTCTGCTAATACTCCAATATTTCCGTCAAAATACTTTGATACAATTTTTCTGTTGTTTTCAAATAACATTTTAGGGGTCTCAACCCACGCTACAGAAGGATCTGCCTTTACATGTTTGTGGATAATATTGGCAACCTTCATAGATTCAAACATATCACTGGTATACCCGTCTGTTCCGAGCCCTACATTTATTCCCTTTGCCATTAGATCCAGGGCTGGGGAGCATCCCACAGAATTTCCCATATTGGATTCTGGATTATGTACCACCTGGGTATCTGTATTTTTAAGGATATCCATCTCTTTATCATTGACGTGAATACAGTGGACTGCTATTGTCTTTTCTCCCAAAACACCGTGTTCATTAAGTCTCTCCACTACTCTTTTGCCATACTTCTCAATTGAATCTTCAAGATCGTCTATGGCTTCTGACGTGTGTATGTGATAGCCGGCATCGAGACCTTCCATGGCTTTCACACATTTTTTCAATGATTCATCTGAGAGAGTGAAGGATGCGTGCATTCCAAACATTCCCTTTATCATATTTTGATTTTTTAGATTGTAGTGTTTTATAAAGTCGGTGTTTTCCTTTATCCCCTCATCTAATACATCCATACCATCTCTGTCTGACACCTCATAACAAAGGCAGGTTCTTATTCCTATTTTTTTAGCTGCCTCAGCTATTGTAAAGAGGCTGTTCTTTACTGACATGGGGCTTGCGTGATGGTCAAATACTGTTGTTACCCCGTTTTTTATGCTTTCTATATAGGTTGCAAGAGCACTGTATTTTATCTCTTCCAGATTTAGATTTTTATCTACTTTCCACCACAGATTTTCTAGGATATCCATAAAATTTTTAGGTGCAGGTCCGCTAGATGTCATTCCCCTGGCAAATGCACTATAAATATGGTGATGAGTATTTATCATACCAGGCATAATAAGCTGTCCCTTGGCATCGATAAACTCAGCATCTGGATACTTAGTTTTTATTTCCTCTGTGTTCCCTGTTTCAACTACTTTATTGCCTTTTACAGCAACAGCTCCGTTATGAAAAAAAGGATTTATTTGATCGTGAGTTATTAACCTTCCGTTTCCAACTACAAACATATCTCCTCCTCAACTTCTTTTAATTACCTTGCCTGCAAGGACTTTATTATAAATACCCTCTTCTATAACATGATGACCATTTATAAATACATTATCTATTCCTACTGGGAACTGCATAGGCTCGATATAGGTTCCTCTATCAGATACTGTTTCCATATCGATTATCAAGATGTCTGCATGCTTACCGACCTCTAAGCTACCTCTGTTTTTTATTCCCATTGCTTCCGCTGCTTTTTTTGTCATTTTATTTATTGCCTGCTCTACAGTCAATACCTTCTGCTCTCTTACATATCTTCCTAGTACTTTGGGAAAAGATCCGTATGCCCTTGGATGTGGCTTCCCTTCAGACATGAGCCCGTCAGTACACACGTTTTGCTCGGGTCTTTGCATGAATTTTATGATGTGTTCTTCCTTACCGTAAAAATCTACCATTCCAACTGCATTTTCTTCATCTCGTAAAAGATCAAAAGTTGCCTCTAATGGCTCCTGTCCCCTATACTTCCCCAGCTCCTCTAGATTCATTCCGA
>NZ_JBFHGC010000151.1:0-5433 GCF_041583315.1 Ilyobacter sp.
AATTGCTTTTTTTATTATTGATGCTTTTACTGCTTCTTTGTCTGCCTGTGTCGTTCTCATAGTTAATTCCTCTCATCAATTATATATACCCGTTCGTATAATAAAAATATTATATACTATTACTGAATCAATTGCAACTTTAATTTTTATTAGAATTACTTGTGCTCTGCATTGTCAAATCAATTGCATTATATTTTAATCAAGGTCTAATTGTAGTATTTACACTTAGGCTTTTTTAATCCATTATAGATTGTATTTGTATCTAAAATGGATTATTCTTCTTGAATTCTAGAAATATAATGTAGTATAATTTATAAAATGACATTGATGGAGGAAAGAATAAATCTTGTAACCAACAAAGAATGCAGAGAATGGCTCGGCAGCATTAAAAATAAATTTCAGAGATCTCAGATCCAAGCAAGTGTTTCTGTTAATAAAGAACTTTTAAAATTCTATTGGGAACTTGGTAAGGAAATAACTGAAAAGGAAAGTCAATACAGCTGGGGGAGTAAGTTTCTCCAGGAACTAAGCACTGACCTTCAAGCTCTTTTTCCAGAAGTTAAAGGATTTTCCAAAAGAAACTTGGAGTTAATAAGAAAATGGTATTCATTTTGGAGCTCCACTGCAATTACGAAACAACATTTGACCTACTGTACCTCCTATTACTAATCATAACATTTCATAATCCAATAAAATAAGGATTGAAACATGCAGGCCGATACGCATTACGATTATATTATCAATATGCTCACACTTAAATTTTCTGCAGGCATGTTAACAAGTTGTAAAATTATTTTTTATAAGTATAGTGAATACAGTCAGTTAGCTGGCTTATGATAAAGATTTTTTTAAAACAGGCGGCTTGAGAGAGCCTATTAGTTAGGAATCGTTACAAACTAACTTGCCCTAAATTGTTTCCAAAAAACCTTAAATGACTGGTTATTTTGAAAACAAAAGAGTAAGTAACTTTGTAGCTGATCCTTATTAAAACTTAATTATTAAAGGGGAGTTTTTATGTCGTTATTAAAAAATTTGAAACTTTTGTCGACCTTGATTGTTGTTATAAGTATTCTATGTTTAGGAAGTGTTGTTATTTCCATTATTGGTGTTCGGGGAGGTTGGATAGGAACGAGAACTGCGTTCACAACCATTGCCTATGCGGCGCAGGCAGGGATCCCAATCCTGATAGCGGCCGTGGTTATTTTGTTCCTTTCACGTGGCAATATCAGTTCATTGATTAAAAGCGGGTTAGCGGTTCTTATCGTTCTGATCCCCGTTGTCGGTCATTATGCTAACCAGCCTGAGAAGCAGCTTCCGGGACCACCTATCAATGATATTTCAACGGATACGACAAACCCGCCGCAATTTAATGCAGTGATACCATTGCGTCCTGCTAATAGTACTTCCATTGAATATCCGGGGGCTGAAACAGCGGCAAGACAAAAACAGTTATATCCTGATATTGCACCGATTGAATCTTCGTTATCCAGTGAACAGGCGTTTAAGCGTGTGCTCGATATTGCTAAAGCAATGAACTGGGATATCGTATCTCAAGATATGAACACCGGGGTGATAGAAGCGGTTGCTTCAACCGTTATTTTCGATTTTAAAGATGATATTGTTATCCGTATTCAATCGACAGAATCAGGCAGCATTGTTGATATTCGCTCTCACTCTCGTATCGGTCGTAGCGATCGTGGTAAGAATGCCGAGCGTATTCGAGCGTTTATTGAAAGCTTTAAATAACCTTGATTAAAGGAATCGATACCAGAAATATAGATACTATTATTAGTAATATTATTGGAGATATTAAGGTAAATAAAAAACCTAGAAATCTCGCGCTAACATAATAATGCTAAGATAGGACTGGAGTCTGGATATTATATGATCATCAATAAAAATTCAGGAAGAGCACTGGATGCAGGAGGAGCAGAGGGAAATGATGCATATACGTACCCTACACCAGACTTAAATAACCAATGGCATTTATGGGAGATACGTAAAGTAAATTAATTTTTTTATCATCTATTTTATAAGAAAAATAAAAATGTACTTTAGAGCAGTGGAGTAATAGCCACTGCTCTTTTAATTCTAAGTAATTAAATTGGATAGGCTACAATAAGTTGGACAGTTTTCTTAAGGTCATGTAAAAGTCCATAATATTATAACCAAGGTCTAAGTGTCGTATCTACACTTGGACTTTTTTATTATTGCCCTTATTTTTACAATCCAACAGTATGTAATCCATATTACTACAAATAATTGAATCAATACTAAATTAAAGAAACAAAAAGGTCTCCATAAGGAGACCTCTAAGCATATATTGGGTATTATATTTAGTTTTATTATTTTTTCTATATTTCTAAATATTTTTTCAACGTAGTTTTTATTGCACCGCTTTCTTTTATCATCTCTTTAAAGTAGCCTTCAACTCTTTCTCCAAGATTTACTTCGTAAAGATTGATACCCATAAATATTTCATCCGAAAGAATTGGTTTCAAGTGAGTTGAAATATCACCATTATATCCTAAAGTAATTCCTTCTATATGCTTCTTCAAATAATCCAATCTAGGATCTGAGCTTAGATTAAAGGTATTTCCAGAATCATTTATTCCCATAAGATATCTGCACCATCCTGCTATCACAAGAGGTATTAGTTTTAGATCAGTAACATCAAGCTCTTCATTCTCATTATAGGCCTTTATTGTTTCACCAAAACGAATGGCCATCTTTTGTGAAGTATCAGTTGCTATCCTCTGAGGAGTATCCGGCAGAAACGGATTAGGAAACCTTACTTCAATAACTTCCTTTATAAATTCAGATGGATTAAGTATTTTAGGGTCTGTTACCACCTTTATAGCTTCATCATATGCCATTTTTTCAACAAGAGTTTTTAACAGATCATCTTTCATCTCTGAGGCAATACTGGTATGCTCTAAGAGGCAACCATATATAGCCAGGGCTGTATGAAGAGGATTTAGACATGTACAAACTTTCATTCTTTCAACTTTGTCTACGGTTTCTCTGTCTGTAAATATTATTCCTGCTTCATCTATATTTGGTCTCCCGTTAGGAAAGCTGTCCTCTATTACAAGATACTGAGGCTCTTCAGCATTTACAAATGATGCTGAATAACTATTTTTATCTGTTATTATTATCTCGCTATCTTCAAATCCATCTTTTTCAAGAGTCTCTTGTACATAAGCATCAGGTCTAGGCGTTATTTTATCTATCATACTCCAAGGAAATGAAACTTTAGATGGATTATCAATATAATCTAAGAACGACTTCTCAACAAAACCATTTGCAACCCATTTCTTAGCATAGTAACTAACTGCTTCATACAGCTTTGTTCCATTGTGAGAACAGTTATCCATGCTTACAAGAGCTATAGGTGCCGCTCCATTTATGAATCTCTCATAACATAAAGCTGTAAGCTTTCCTATAAAATAATTAGGTTTTTCTATCCCGTTTTTTATATCATTTACAACTATTTCCAAAGGATTCCCACTACCGTCTGTCACGGAGTATCCTTTTTCTGTTATGGTAAAGCTTACCATCTGAAGAGATGGAGCTTTAAATATATTTTTTAGCTCACTCCAGGATTTTTCATTAGAAGAGTCAGCTGCAATAGATTTCACAATACTTCCTATCACTTCTTTTTCTATATTTCCATCTGGCTTTAATGTTACCAGCAAACTCAGATCATCAAACGGAGCATACACTTTTTCAATAAGCTCGTAGTCATACCCCTCAGCTACGATTATTCCTTTATCTGCCTTTCCTTCATTTAGCAGTTTGTTTTGTGCAGCTGCAGTGAATGCTCTGAAAAGATTCCCAGCACCAAAATGTATCCAGGTTGGAGCTTCAAGAGTCCTTTTTTTTACCTCCTCTCTGTTGAATTTTGGTAGTTTAAAACCTTTTCCTTCCCATTGCTCTTTATTTAAAATCCCAATACTATTCAACTTCACAATATCAACCTCACTATTTTTTTTCCAACTGATCCCATATTCCAAGGATATACATTATTCCCATAGCTCTGTCATAGAGGCCATATCCAGGTCTGCAGGTCTTTTCTTCTCCCCACAAATGTCTTCCATGATCAGGTCTCATATAACCAGTGTATCCTGTTTCATGATAGGCTCTTATTACCTCCACAACATCTACAGATCCATCGCATGCTCTGTGAGATGTTTCTATAAAATCTCCATTTTCAAATACCTTTACGTTTCTTACATGGGCAAAGTGAATTCTGTCTGAAAATTCTCTTATTATTGAAGGAATATCATTACTTGCTACAGATCCTAATGATCCTGTACAAAGAGTTAATCCATTATAAGGATTATCTACCAGTTTTAAGAATCTTCTTATGTTATCTCTGCAAGTTAATATTCTTGGTAGTCCGAATATATCAAAAGCCGGATCATCCTGGTGAATGGCCATTTTTATATTTAATCTCTCTGCCACAGGAATTATTTTTTCTAAGAAATACTTCAAGTTTTCCCAAAGGTTCTCTGCTGTAAATCCTTCGTATGCTTTGAATGATTCTTCTATCTTAGCTAGTCTCTCAGGTTCCCAACCTGGCATAGTTACGTCTACCCCGTTAGATATTGTTTTTATAAGATCGATAGGGTTTATATTTTGTATCTGACTACTTTCAAAGAATAGTGCATTTGATCCATCTTCAGTTTCCTTATATAAATCTGTTCTTGTCCAATCAAATACAGGCATGAAGTTATAACAGATTACCTTTACCCCTACCTTAGCTAATTTTTCCATAGTTTTTATATAATTATCTATGTATTCATCTCTTGTAGGAAGGCCAAGTTTTATATCCTCGTGTACGTTTACACTTTCCACTACATCTATATTAAATCCGTATTTTTCAGCCTGAGACTTTACCGCCTCTATCCTTTCCATTGGCCACTCTACTCCTGCTGCCATATCATGTAGAGACCATACTACACCTTCTACTCCTGGTATTTGTTTTATATGCTTCAAGGTAATTTGATCGTTACCTTCACCATACCATCTCCATGTCATTTTCATTATGTTTGTCCTCCTACAGCTTAGCTACTAAAATTTCAATACTATTTTACAAATATCTTCTGGTTTATTCTCAATTAAATCTAATGCTTTACTTACTTCTTTATAGTCAATAACATTAGAAATCAATTTTTCCGGATTTAACTTGTTTTCATTAAATAACTCTACAACTTCTTTGAATTTAAATGTTTGGTGTCTTGAACCTCTTATATCTAGCTCTTTTAAGGTAATTCCCAACTGTGCAATATCAGAAACTTCTTTTGTGAAGCCAAGGCACATAACTCTTCCAGCTACAGAAGTAATTTCTACCGCTTGTTCAAAGGTTTTTGGTAAGCATACTGCATCTATTGTTACATTAGATCCCATTCCATTTGTTATTTTCCTAAC
>NZ_JBFHGC010000152.1:0-5412 GCF_041583315.1 Ilyobacter sp.
GACTCTTTTAAGAAGACCGTGTTCCTCTAAATAACTAAGATCTCGTCTGATTGTGGACTCGGATATTTTTAGAGTGTCAACAATCTCTTTCATTTTTACGATTTCTTTATTTTTCAAAAGATTCAATATTATGTCGTACCTTTCTTGACTTAACATCTTATCAACTCCTTAATTAAAATATACACTATTTTTTTTAAAAAATCAATCAAATTCATTCAAAAAAAATCAAAAACAATCAAAAAAATCACACAAAGAACCGAAAACAGTCATAAATGCTTATTTTGTGAATACAAAAAATAAAAAAAATCCTCCCTGTAAAGGGAGGAAAAATTTATTGAAAATTATTTTTTTGAGTTAAATTCTTCTATAGCTGCTTTTATTTCATCAGCAGTATCCATAGCCAGTACTTTTTCTACCAGTGCTTCACACTCTTTTTTATCAAGTTTCATGATGTTTTTCTTGACTCTAGGTATTGAGATTGCAGACATTGAAAATGCATCTAGACCCATTCCGAATAAAACGGCAGTGGCTCTCTCGTCTCCTGCAAATTCTCCACACATAGATATAGTTATACCTTCTGCATGGGCACCATCAATAGACATTTTTATAGCTTGAAGTACTGCAGGGTTAAATGGATCATAAAGATGTGCAATGTTTTCATTTCCCCTGTCTACAGCAAGAGTATACTGAGTAAGGTCATTTGTACCTATGGAGAAGAAATCTACCTCTTTTGCAAAATACTTTGCTCTCATTGCAACAGCAGGAGTTTCGACCATTATACCGTACTGAATATTTTCATCAAATTTAATTCCTTCTGCCCTTAACTCTGCTTTACACTCTTCTAAGATAGCTTTTGCTTGTCTTACTTCATCAATAGATATTATCATAGGAAGCATGATCTTTACATATCCAAAAGCAGATGCTCTGAGAAGTGCTCTGAACTGAGTCTTTAATATTTCCGGCCTGTCTAGGCAGACTCTCAGTGCTCTCCATCCTAAAAATGGATTTTCTTCTTTCGGAAGTTCCATATAGCAAAGGGCTTTGTCTCCACCGATATCCATTGTTCTTATTGTTACAGGTTTACCTTCCATTGACTCTACCACAGTTTTGTAGGCTTCAAACTGCTCGTCTTCAGTAGGAAATCTGTCATTATTCATAAACAGAAATTCTGTTCTGTAAAGTCCTATTCCTTTTGCACCATTTCTGTGAAGTCCAGGAAGATCGTTAGGGCTTCCAATGTTTCCAAACATGTCTACTTTTGTACCGTCTATAGAAACTGCATCTTTATCTAAAAGGCATTTTAATTCTTCTTTTTCTTTTGTAAAAGCTTCTCTTTTCTTTTCATACTGAGCTATTTCTTCTTTGTCAGGGTTGATTATTACATCTCCTGTCATGGCGTCTACGATGATGGAGTCTCCGTCTTTTACATAGCTGCAGACATCTCCTGTACCTACTACAGCAGGGATCTCTAGAGATCTGGCCATGATAGATGAGTGGGCAGTTCTTCCGCCTATCTCAGTTACAAATGCCAGCACATTTTCAAGGTCTAGCTGAGCAGTGTCAGATGGTGTAAGGTCTTTAGCTATAATAACTGTATCAGGCTTAAGAGAACTAAGATCTCCTAAGTCATGACCTAAAATATTATGAAGCCATCTGTTACCTATATCTCTCAGATCAGCAGCTCTTTCTCTAAGGTATTCGTCTTCTAAATTTCCAAGCATTTCACAATAAGCCTCTATCCCACGTGACAAAGCATTTTCCGCAGAGATCTCTTCGTCTTCTATAAGTTCTACAACTTCGTCAAATAGATCCTCATCTTCTAAAAGAGTGATGTGACCGTCAAAAATAGAAGCTTTATCTTCTCCTAATTTTAAAGCAGTCTTTTTTCTTATCTCAGTAAGTTGTTCTTTTGATTTATCTCTCGAAGTGATAAGTCTTTCTTTCTCTTTTTCTACGTCTTCTATATCTCCAGTATTGATTACTAGCTCTATTTCTTTATGAAGGTATACCTTACCTATCGCAACTCCAGGGGAAGCATCTATCCCTTTGATAAATTTTCTCATCTGTAAATTCTCCTTCTTCATCAAATTATTAGCGATATTATCGAAAAATTAGAAGGTACATAGTACCCTCTAATTTTAATTTTACTGACTAGTCTCTTAAGTTTGCTAAAAGAGTTGATAATTTTTCCACAGCATCATCTGCGTCTGTTCCCTCTGCATGGACAGTTATCTTAGCACCCTTTTTTATTCCAAGAGAAAGAACCTTTAAAAGAGAAGTTGCCTTTACAACTTTACCAGCTTCATTTTCAACCTCTATCTTTGATTCAAAAGTTTTTGCCATAGTAACGAACTCGTTCCCAGGTCTTGTATGTAAACCAGTTTCATTTTTTATCTCCACCGTTCTACTTACCATCTTAAAATCACTCTCCTCTGAATATTTTTTAAAATATTATTTTTAAATGTAAAATTAAATTATTAACTAGACTGAAGCATTATTAAAAATTTTATCTTCGTATGATAGTTAAATATTTTAGTATGTTGTAAAAATTAATCACAACGTTAATTTAACACTACATCATCCCACAAAATTTGTCAACGTGTTTTTTTAGAACAGCTGCGCTTCATTAGGACACAAATGGGCTTGAAACTATAATTTTACTGTGTGTAATAAAAGGTTTTTTTTCCTTATTTTTTTTGTTATTTGACATAATTTACTCTATAGGATAGACTTTTTTTAAGAGTATTTTTTTGTTTTTCTACTTTTTTACGACACTATTTTTACATTAAGTTAGGGAGGTTATATGGAACTAAGAGAAGTAAGATCAAACGCTAGAGAGAAGATGAAGGGATTTTGTAACTTATGTACTGAGTGCAACGGCGTGTGGTGTGCCGGTCAGGTTCCCGGAATGGGAGGAGCAGGAACAGGCGAATCTTTCAAAAGAAGTTTTGAAAAATTAAAGAACATAAAATTATCCATGAAGACTCTCCACAGTGCAACAAATCCGAACACTTCTTTTGCCATTTTTGGTGAAAAATTATCCATTCCAGTAATAACTGCTCCCATTACAGGGACAAAATTTAATATGGGGGGAGGAGTTTCTGACGAAGAATACATAAACGACGTGGTATTTGGTTCTTTAGATGCAGGAACCATAGCAATGATAGGTGATACAGGGGATTCTAGCTGCTATGTCCACGGTATAGAGGCCCTGAAAAAATCAGGTGGGAAAAGTATAGCAATAATAAAACCGAGAGAGAACAGTGAGATTATCTACAGAATAAAAATGGCAGAAGAGGCTGGGGCACTGGCTGTAGGTGTGGATATAGACGGAGCAGGGCTTGTGACCATGAAACTTTTTGGACAACCTGTAGGGCCAAAAACTCCAGAGGAACTAAAGGAGCTGGTTTCATCTACAGAATTACCTTTCATAGTAAAGGGAGTTCTATCAGTAGAGGAAGCTAAAATATGTGTAAAGGCCGGGGCTGCTGCAATAGTAGTATCAAATCACGGGGGAAGGGTATTGAACCACACCTTGGCTCCGTGTGAGGTTCTAGGGGACATAGTAAAGGCTGTAGGGGATGACATCATAGTCCTTGCTGACGGAAACGTGAGGGAAGGAGCTGATGTAATAAAATACATAGCCTTGGGTGCTAAGGGTGTCCTAATCGGGAGACCTGTTATTTGGGGATCTATAGGGGGGAGACAGGAAGGTGTCAAGACTGTACTTGAAACCATAAAATCTCAACTTTACCAGGGAATGATTCTGACAGGCTCTCACAGCATAGATTCTATAGATAAAGATAAGATAATACTATAAAAAAAAGCTGTGGCATATGCCACAGCTTAAATACTTAATTTAGATAATTCAACATCTTCTGGAAATATTTTTTGAAATGCATCCAGAATTTCGATATTCTTTTCATTTCTTTCTTGATAAATTTTTAGCTCATCTTCATAGACATATTTTTCATAAGTCTGACGGTATTTTTCTAATTCTTCTTTTTCCAATAGGATTTCTTTTTTAAATTTATCCTTGAGTACTCCCAGTTTTCTTTTTGATATTTTTTCACATAGATACATTTCTATATCATGTTTTGTGACATGCCTCTTACGGGACATAGCCATCACTCCCTTTCAATTATTTGTATTTCCCTATACCCTGTGTTTTCGTCAAAATCTCTCTTAAAAGAATATTGACTGAGTTCCCCTATAACAAGTTCACATGTTGTGTTTACAATATTTCCATCTACCAGGTGCCCTCCGAAAACGAGTCCCTCTCTGTCAGCGTAAGAGATATGGAGGTGAATCCCATCTAGAGACAGAGTCCCATTGATGGATATTATCTCCATTTTTTCAGGAAGTTCTTTGATGGTTTTTCCGTCTGCCAATCTTATTCTTCCACTTATGACACAACCTACAGAGGAGAGGACGACTCCAGCCAGTATACTTTTTTCTGCTGAATAATCAATTATGGATTTTTTTATATCTTCTCCATTTTTCAATCTCACGCAGTGTATTTTTATACTTCCCACCTCCTCTGTATGATTTATTTTCATAAACAAACTCCAATAACTATTATACTCTTATTTTCTTAATATCCTTTTTTATTTTTTATTTTAAAAGTGCAACAAGACAAAGAAACCCCCTCAAGGGGGGGCTAATAGAATTATTTTAGGGCTTAAGTTCAGCCAGTTTTTCTAAATCCACATCTTCGTCATAGTTGACACCTTCCACGCTGAAACCATTTAATTTTAAGAATTCTGTTTTATACTTATCAAAATCCGTAAGTTCCTTAAAATTATCTTCAGTAACTTTCTTGTATATCTCTAGCACCTCTTCCTGTACATCGTCTCTCAGTTCCCAGGAATCAGGTCTCATTCTCTTTTCTGAATCAAATTCAGGCGTGTCCCCGTAGACCATATCTGCAAAAAGCCTGTGAGTGTGCTCTATTGCATTTTCTTCTATACCTTTTTCCTCCATGACTCTCATAAGAGCAGAAGCATAGAGAGGGAATATAGGTATATAGGCACTTGCCTTTGTAACGATAGCCTTGTTTACAGCCACATAGGCCTCTCCTGATTTTGTATCTTTTAAAATTCCGTCAAGATCACGTGCTGTTTTTTCCAGGTGCTCCTTGGCAGACCCTATTGTCCCGTGCCTGTAGATTCCCTCCATTACAGCAGGACCTATATATGAATAAGCCAGAGTTTTAAATCCTTCAGAAACTACATCTGCTTCCATAAGGGCTTTTACCCATAATTCCCAGTCTTCTCCTCCCATTACTTTTACAGTATTGGCAAGATCTTCCTCTGTAGCAGGGGAGAGAGTGACCTCTTCCATGCACTCTTTCTCTACATTAAATGTAAACCCAGTCAGAGGTTCTCCCTGAGGTCTGAGATTGGACTTATA
>NZ_JBFHGC010000153.1:0-5408 GCF_041583315.1 Ilyobacter sp.
GTGCCAGAACCTTCCTTGTGGGCGGTACTAATGGTGCTGGCGCCTTCTGCGTTGTGTCATCGGCACAGAAGACGCTGGTCGATTGGGTGTTAACTGTTGGTCCATATCAGCGTCCAAACCCAGGTTAGAATCGCTCTCACTCAGCCGTTAGACGCGCTCCGGCGTTTTCAGGGCATACCCGTTAGGCTGAGCCCAGGTAGCTGCTGCCAACGCCCTCAGTGATGTATACGCCATGGGAGGAGAACCCAAAACTGCCATGAATATCGTATGTTTCCCAGAAAAAATGGATATCTCCTACTTAGGGGAGATCTTGAGGGGAGGAGCTGAAAAGGTAGCCGAAGCCGGAGCTGTCCTCAGCGGAGGACATACCATCCACGACGACAAGATAAAATACGGTCTTTCTGTCACAGGAATTATCCACCCGGATAAAATTTTAAAAAATTACGGTGCAAAGGAGGGAGACACTCTCATCCTTACAAAACCTCTGGGAGCAGGTATCATAGCTACTGCTTACAGTGTAGGAGAAGCTTCTGACGATGCAGTAGAAAAGCTCCTGGAAAATATGACAACCCTCAATAAGTATTCTATGGATATAATTAGAGAATATCCTATAAATGCCTGTACTGATATAACAGGATTTGGATTTTTAGGTCACGCCTTTGAAATGGCAGGAGGTTCTGAAAAGACCTTTATTCTTGAAAAAGAACTGATCCCGTATATGGAAGAAGCTAAAGATTATGCAAAAGAGTTTTATATAACAAGCGGAGGACAAAAGAACAGAAATCACTTGGGAGACAGAGTTTTATTCAACGATGTACCTTTTTGGCTTCAGGAGATTCTCTTTGATCCTCAGACCTCTGGAGGTCTTCTCTTTTCAGTAGGAAGCGAATTCTCTGAGGAGATTATGGAAAAACTGAATAAACTTCAGATAAAGTCCTCCATAGTTGGAAGAGTGGAAGAAAAGCAGGAACAGACTATCATTGTAGAATAAAAACCAAAACAGATACCAAACTTATATTTTAAAGGAGTTTTTATGAATAAAATTGTAGATGCCAGGGGAAAACTCTGCCCCATGCCCATAATAATGACAAAAAAAGCCTTAAAAGAGATTACAGAGGGAGTAATTGAAACCCTTATAGACAGTGAAATCTCCAAGGAAAATCTCGAAAAAATGGCCAGAGAAACAGGACTCTCTTTTGAAACCACTGAAGAAAACGGAGTTTACCATGTAAAAATAAAAAAAGATAATAAATCAGAAGAGAAAGCAGAAATTAAAAATAAAAAAACTGTAATTGTTATAGCCTCTGACCAGATGGGAGACGGCAGTGAGGATCTTGGGAAAATTCTTATGAAGGGATTTATATATACCCTCACAGAGATGGAAGATGTTCCAAGCACTATACTTTTCTATAATTCCGGAGCCAAAATAACAGTGGAAGGATCAGAATCTGTGGAAGACCTTAAAATCCTTGCAGAAAGAGGGACAGAGATACTGACCTGCGGTACCTGCCTAAACTACTACGGAATACAGGATAAACTTGCCATCGGTGAAGTCTCAAATATGTATACAATCATAGAGAGACAAACAGAGGCCACAAAGGTAATAAGGCCCTAATGAAATCTGAAATTTTCTGCCTTATAACCGCTGATTCAACTCACCAGATAATGAAGCTGGAAAAACTCATTCTGCAAAAAAATATCAAAGTAAGAATAATCCCAGTGCCAAAAGAAATAACCGCCAGCTGCGGCCTGTCCATAAAGTTTGATTTTTCTCTCCTGGAAGAGATTAAATTATTGCTGCCTGAAAACTCCTCCGATTTCTCCCTCTATACCGTGGAAAAATCAGGATTAAAAAAAAATGTCACCAGACTTTGAAAAATCACCAGAGTCCTCATTATAGGGGACTCTGTTTTTTTTAATTTGAATTTCTCTTTAAAAATTTTCCTGAGAAATCGGCAGATTATTGTAATCCCCCCTTCTGTGGAAAAGTATAAATACTATGAATTCATAAAAAATATCCGGAAGTTTTTAAATTTACGGATATTTTTTATATAAGATTAAATGGAAAAAATAAAAAAAATCATAGGATTATCAAAAAAAGAACAGTATATATTATACGATTATAATTAGTTTTATGTTTAAAAGGAGGGATCTTTAATGAAGAAAGTCTGTCTTATATTTATCCTGCTTGTCTGGGGATCATTTACTTTTTCTGCCGATGTAAATGAAATAGTTAGTAAGGCCTATAATGCTGCTTATTATTCGGGAGAAGACGGAAGGGCCACAGTGGATATGGAAATAGTGGATAAAAACGGAAGAATCAGAAAAAGACGTATTATCATGCTGAGAAAAGACATCTCTGACGGAAATGAGCAGATGTACTATGCCTACTTTAAAGAACCTTCAGATGTAAAAAACATGGTTTTTATGGTTCATAAAAATATAGGGAAAGATGATGACAGATGGTTATACCTCCCTGCCCTTGATCTTGTAAAAAGAATAGCTTCCACAGACAAAAGAAGCAGTTTTGTGGGATCTGATTTTACCTATGAAGACATCTCGGGTCGTTCTATTACCGAGGATATTCATGAGCTGACAGGTGAAGACAGCTCTTATTATATAATAAAAAATACACCTAAAACTCCTGAAGATTTCTCATACTTCGTAACCTATATAGACAAAAAAAATTATCTCCCTGTGAAGGCTGATTACTACAACTCCTCGGGGAAAATCTACAGAAGGATAAGTGCTGAAAAAGTAGAAGTCATAGATGGATTTCCCACAATAATGATTATGAAAGCTGACGAAATAGAGAAAGGCTCTTACACAATAAACAGATTCAGCGATGTAGTATACAATCTGGGAATGGAAGAGGACATTTTTACAGAAAGGTATCTCAGACGTCCTCCTAGAAAGTGGCTGAGATAAATTTTACAAAGGGAGGATTAATTATGAAATCAAGATACATTCTTATATTCTTTCTGACATTTCAGTGGGTATTCCCCGCTCCCTTTGAAGACACTGAGTTCAGCGGATTTATAGAAGGGGCTTTGGGCAGACCTGTGGCTTCTAAAGAGTATCAGGAAGAAAATTTTAATCTCGGTGAACTCAGGCTGCAGCTTGAGGCAGGTACTATCCTCACTGACACCTCAGAAAGCAGATTCAAGGTAGATTTTTACCGGGACGAGGTCTTAGACAGTTGGAAGCTGTCACTGAGAGAAGGTTACATATCATATTATCCCTCATCTTTTTATGAAATAAAGGCAGGACGTCAGGTTTTGACATGGGGAACAGGCGACCTTATATTTATAAACGACAGATTCCCAAAGGACTACGAATCTTTCTACTCTGGAAGGGATATGGAATATCTAAAATTACCTTCAGACGCTGTTAAGGTATCGTTTTTTCCACAGGAATATATAGTGGATCTTGTGGTCATTCCTTTTTTCACTGCAAACAGAGTGGTCGACGGTGAAAGGCTGACTTTTTTTGACCAGTCTTCCGGGGATTTTGTCCATACTGGAGAAGATTATCTTGATCCGGATGAACCCTCTACATCACTTTCAAATACACAACTTGCCTTCAGAGTAAAAAGAAATATAGAGGGCAACGAAGTCGCCCTCTACGGGTACAGAGGTTTTTATCTGGACCCTAATCCCTCAGACAGCGGCCAGTACCAGTATTCAAAAAGCAACGTGGTAGGAGCAAGCTGGGTCGGATCTGCCCTTGGAGGAATAGCCAACAGCGAGTTCGGATATGAAGATTCTCAGGATGACAGGAGAGGCGACGATCCGAATATTGTAAATTCCAATTTAAAGTTTCTGGCAGGCTATAAAAGAGAAGTCTGGAGAGACTTTACAGTGGGAGTTCAGTATTATCTTGAGCATATGATGGATTATGATAATTACCGTGATTCTCTTCCAGCTAGCATGGAAGAATATGCCAGACATAAAAACAGGAGTATGTTCTCTCTGAGACTGAGTAAAATGGTGATGCAGCAAAAACTAAAATATGAACTTTTTACTTTTTACTCACCTACAGATGAAGACGGATATGTCAATCCTGACATATCATACAAATGGAATGACGATCTAAATACTTCAGTGGGTATGAATATATTTTACGGAAAATATTTCCATACAGATTTTTCACAGCTGAAAGACAATACCAATGTATACTTGAGAATAAGATATTCATTCTGATAATCGGGGGAATCAATATGAAAATAAAAAAAGTAATTACCGATATCTCAATAAAATATCCCAAATTTATAATATCCATCTTTGTCCTCATGACCCTCATCCTGGCAGTTTTTATACCTAAGATTGAAATCGACACAGACCCCGAGAATATGCTTTCTGAAGACGCATTTGTGAGAACATTCCACAATTATGCCAAAAAAGAATTTCTTCTAAATGACATCATAGTGGTGGGAGTGGTGAATGAAAATAGAAATGAGGGAGTCTTTAATCCAAAAACTTTGCAGGACATCCATACTCTTACAGAGAATATTAAGACATGGGATGGTGTAATAAAGGAGGATATTATATCTCCCTCCACTCAGGACAACATAAGTCAGGGAGGAGTCGGAGAAGTAATTTTTGAGTGGCTTATGAAAGAACCACCAAAAGATATAGAGGATTCTCTGAAAATAAAAAATAATATTATGTCAAACCCGGTATTGAAGGGAACCATGGTTTCAGATGACGGAAAGGCCCTGGCAATATATATCCCTATAAAATCAAAGGATCTCAGCTATGAATACTCTGTCATGATAAAAGAGGTAATAGCAAAATTTAATAACGGTGACTCCTATTATATAAGCGGACTTCCTGTGGCTGAAGATACCTTTGGTGTGCAGATGTTTAAGCAGATGGAAATTTCAGCACCTTTAGCCATGGTTATAATATTTATTCTGTTAAAACTTTTTTTCAAAAAAACCAGCCTGATACTTTCTCCTATGATCATCTCTGTCATGAGTGTATTGATGACAATGGGACTTCTCATAGGTATGGGATATAAAGTACATATTATGAGCTCTATGATACCTATATTTCTGATGCCAATAGCTGTCGTAGATTCCGTCCATATCCTCAGCGTATTTCATGATCTTTATCCCGAATATGGAAATAAAGAGGCTGCCCTCAGAGGCACCATGGATGAGCTCTTCGTTCCCATGCTCTACACCTCACTCACTACCTGTGTGGGATTTGCATCTCTTGCCCTGACCCCTATACCGCCTGTCAGGATTTTCGGGCTCTTTGTTGCCTTCGGTATAGGTATGGCGTGGATACTCACTGTCACCTTCATCCCCTCCTATATAATTTTATTTATAAAAGAGGAATCCTTATCAGATTTCGGTGAATCCTTGGATTCAAAAGCGGGGTTTATCGACAGAGTTCTTAAGA
>NZ_JBFHGC010000154.1:0-5315 GCF_041583315.1 Ilyobacter sp.
AATTGCGAAAGGATCTTTTTAAAGTACGGTAAAATTTGTGAAGGATACTAAAAAAACTAGGTTGAATGAGGTGTGACTGTTTTTTTTTGTTCCGTTGTAATGCCTGGTTTATTGGTGTATAATTTATGAAACTTTTATAGAAAGGGGTGGTAAAGAATGAAAGAGATAAGAATGGATTTAGGGGATAGAAGCTATCCTATCCTTGTGAATAAAGGAATAATAGGTGAACTTAAAAATTACGTAGATAAATATGAAAAAATAATTTTATTATCAAATACAAAAGTAGGGGCTCTCTATGCTGAAAAAATCCTGGATATATTGGAAAGTACAGGTAAAAATATAAATTATTTTGAAGTAAGTGACGGAGAAGAGCACAAGAGCATAGAAAGTGCCTTTGGAATATATGATTTCATGGTTGAAAATGATTTTGACAGGAGTTCCCTTGTAATAAGTCTGGGGGGAGGAGTAATAACAGATCTTGGAGGTTATGTGGCTGCTACTTATATGAGGGGGATTGACTTTATACAGATACCGACCTCTCTGCTATCTCAGGTGGATGCAAGTATAGGGGGGAAGGTGGCAGTGAACCATCCCAAGGCAAAAAACCTTATAGGGGCTTTTTATCAGCCTAAGCTTGTTTTGATAGATGTGGATTTCCTAAAAACTCTTCCTGAAAAAGAGTTTAAAGCAGGAATGGGGGAAATCATAAAGCACTCATTTTTGAAAGATGACGATTATTTTGATTATCTGGTGGACAATGCACAGGCTGTAAGAAACCTGAATCCTGACAAAATTATAGAGGTCATAAAAAGATCTTGTGTAATAAAGAAGAATATAGTAGAAGAGGATGAAAAAGAAAAAGGAATAAGGGCCATAGTAAACCTGGGGCACACCTATGGGCATGCACTGGAGACAGCTACAGAGTATAGAGGGTATTCACACGGTGAAGCTGTAGCCAAGGGGATAATATATGAGATACTACTGTCTCAGAAACTGGGGTATATAGGAAAAGATTTTTTAGATAGAGGAAAAACTATATTTGAGAAGTATGAAATTGATTGTGAACCTATAAAAATAGAAATTGAAAGAGTCATTGCTCTCATGAAAAAAGACAAAAAAAATAAAGGCGGAAAAATAAAGTTTGTCCTTCCTACGGGAAAAGGAAGTGTATCTGTAGAGGACGTTTCTGAAGACATAATAAGAGAGGTAAATGAAGAACTAAATAAAAGAGTTATAAAGGGAGTCGTGGATATAGGGACAAATTCCTGCAGATTATTCATGGCCGAAGTTGAAAAAAACGAAGAAGGATACTCCATCAAGAGAAAGCTTTATAAAGAGCTGGAAATAACGAAACTGGGAGAAAAAGTAAATGATAACGGATACCTTTTAGACAGTGCTATGAACAGAACTTCTAAGGTTCTGAGAAGCTACTCTGATAAAATGATCAGCTACGGCGTAACTGAAAAGCTGGTGTGTGCCACTTCTGCCACGAGAGACTCGGCAAACAGAGACGAGTTTATAGCCAGGGTAAAAAATGAATCTGGTCTTGAGATAAAATGCATCACAGGAGATGAAGAGGCAAAACTTAGCTTTAAGGGTGCAGTAAATGATATAGAAGAAGAGCTTCTATTGGTCGATATAGGAGGAGGGAGCACTGAATTTATAAAGGGCTCTGGGGACAACATAAATTTTATGAAAAGTTTTAATATAGGGGCTGTGAGGGTGACAGAAAAATTCTTTGAAAATGACAACCACAGCGAGGAAAATATAAGGTCGGCTGAGCAGTGGGTCAAAAATGAAATTGAAGAGATAAAAGAACTAAGCTCAAAAAAATTCTTACTGGCAGGAGTGGCCGGGACAGTTACCACCAATGTAACTGTTCTAGAAAAAATGGCTGAGTATGACGCTGAAAAGGTACACAGATACAAGCTCACCATGGAAAATATAGATGAAAACATTAAACTTTATCTATCAAAAAATATTGAGGAAAGAAAAAAAATAAAAGGACTTCCACCTAAACGTGCCGAAGTAATAATTGCAGGGACTTTTATTCTTAAGTGGATAATGGAAATACTGGGAAGAGATGAGATACTAGTATCTGAAAATGATATTTTAGAAGGTATGATGGAAAGCTAAGAAAGGAGTGTGGTATTTATGCTTACGCACCACTTCATAGTGAAAGGACGTGTACAGGGGGTAGGTTACAGGTTTTTTACTTACCACATAGCAAATGAGTATAATATAAAGGGATGGGTAAAAAATCTCTGGAACGGTGATGTAGAGATACTTGCTCAAGGGGAAACCCGCCATATTGAGGTATTTAAAAAATTACTGGAAGCCGGGCCGCCCTCTTCTAAGGTAAAAAATATAGAGGAAGATGTTTTTGACGGGAAAAAATATGATGATTTTGATATAGAATATTGAGGTCATGGGACGCTGGAGGTAATATTATGGGGAAACAGCTTATATCACCAATAAGCCTTATTGGTTCAGGAGCACTTAAGGAAGCAGGAGAAGAGCTGAAAAAACTGGGATTAAAAAAGGGTTTCATAGTGATATCAAAAGCTCTTTCTGAAAAAGGTTTGTTAAAAAACTTAACTGATATTTTTGATGGTAACTCCCTGAATTATTTTGTATATGCCATAGAAAATATGAATCCTGACCTGGAAATAATAGAAGACGGGATAAAAGAGTTTTCAGAAAGTAACTGTGATTTTATAATTTCCTTTGGAGGAAGAGATACTGCAAAGTGTGCCAAGGGAATAGCTATGGGTCTAAAGTGTTATGAGGAAAATAATTCCATAAACTGCTATATAAATGCAGAGATACCATTTGCAGCAGTGGTTATAAATTCCTGGATAAATGATGACAACAGCATATACCAGTATCATCAGCATAAGGTGAAACTGAATAAAACTGTAAATCCTTTTATGGTGGTCATAGACTCTGAGCTGATCAGAAATCTTCCTACAGATGCCATGGCTTCTGTTGGGATAGATTCTCTCACCTATTCTGTGGAGGCACTTGTATCTACTGGAGCCACTCTTATAAGTGATACCTTTGCCTTTGAAGCTTTAAAAATTTTAAAGAAAAATTTGGAGGATTTTATAAAGGGGAAGAACTCTAAGGAGATAAGAGAGCAACTGACCTATGCAAACTATCTTGCCAATATGGCATTTAATAATATTGCAGTGGTACCTGGTCAGATAGAAAGGACAAGCGGATTTCACACTCCTGCCTTCGATATGGAGTCTATAGATACAAAAATGAAGGACATTGCTGAGATTTTGGGGATTGACTCGAAAGATGAGAAGATAAGTATAGAGGTAATGGAGGAGATAAAAAGACTTTCGAATATGATTAAAGTAAAACCTAGCTTAAGAAAAGATGAAAATGTAATCATGTATTAAAAAGACACCGACAAAAAAGTCCCGCTGTGCAAGCGGAACTTTTAGTCGGTGTCTTTAGTTCCAAGTTTTCTAAGGAGTTCGGTATAAGAACTAGGTATGATTTTTTTTAGATATTTTCTTATTTTATCCTCTTCGTCGAATATAAAAGCAATTTTTTTCAGAGAAAAAAATAGGCTTTCAGCTACAAAAGAATGAATCTCTTGGTCTTCAATAATAAGACCCTCCTCAATTTTTAGAATTTCAGCTCTTTTAATGGAAATATGTTTTAAGGTTTCTATAATTTTATGCTCGAAATCCTCAAATTTTGTTCCCTTGCTTCCTGCAAAAAGTATAGAAAGCTTTTTTTTGTTGTATATCAGAAAATTTGATAGTAGATCTACATAAAATGTGAGTTTCTGTTCATGGGTTAATTTTGATAATTTATCATGATATGTGTCGAAAATATTTATAAAATTATTATAGGTAGCTCCTATAACTGCCTCAAAAAGAGAAGCCTTGTTTGGGAAATATCTGTATATATTCCCCAAAGTTATACCTGAATTATCAGCGATACTTCTCATGGTGGTTTTTTCATAACCATTTTTCCAAAATTCATTTAATGCAGAATTATATATATCTTTATAAACAGTTTCTTTTTTTACCTGCAAAGATAACACCTCCGGAGTAGCAGTTTAAGAATTCAGCTGGTTTCAAGTTTTGTAAAAACCTGTTCCTGTATATTAAAAAGTATATTTTGCTCCAACTCCTACCTTATAGAGAATATCCTCTTCTACTATAGGAGATTTGCTTATTTCATCTGAAAGTTTTTCTAATCCGAAGAATCCAATGAGGGATAGATGCTCAGTAACAATATACTCTGCTCCAAAGTCTATACCAAATGTATAGGCCGGATCTGGAGCATAAGAACCACTGATTCCAGAATTTCTGTCGGCTTCTGTCTGAGTTACCCCAAAGTAATAATCAGTATATTCTTCACTGAGGTATTTTATATACACTTTAGGAATAACTGAGAAACGGTCTGTTAAAAAATATGATTTAAAGGCGAAAGCCCCTAAACTTCCTCCCTCTTCTCCTAAAGAAGCAAAGCCTCCTAATTTTAAATCATACCAACTGGTATCATAGACTACTTTTACTCCTCCTTCGATCTGATAATCTCTGTCATCAATATCGTCGTATCCACTACTTAAATCAGAAGCATCAACCTTATATCCTCCCATTGGATTAGCAAAAAGAGACAGGGTGAAAGAGTCTTCCTGATACATATTGTAACCGATCTCCACTCCCTTCAGATAAAAATCATTGTATGTAATATCAAAGTATGGAACAAAAAAATCATTATAGTCAACACCTTTGTAAGGGCTTGAGCCTACTCCAGTTCCTCCGCCTATGGTGAGATTATTGTCAGAAGCAAAAATGTTAATTGGGACCGCAGCTAAAATGAGAATGGCAGTTAAAATTTTTTTCATATATCTCCCCCTGTATAAAATTATATCTATAGCTAAATTATAATCAAATAAAAGTATTTAATCAACTAAAAAAATAGAGAGATGACAAAGTCATCTCTCGCTCTTTTGTTCTCTTTTAATCTTAATAAAATTATAATTTCCTTTTATTTTCCTTTTGAATCCCATGGAGTTTATTGTAGGGAAGATACCGATTCTTCTTATCTGAAAAAGATCGTCAGAGAAACATACGCTTCCAGAGTCTGTAGCTACGGCAAATTTATATCCCGCTTCTTCTGCCATCTGTTTTACCCTGTCATTTAGATCACCAGAGGGGTATGCAAAGGATATAAGTTTTTTATCCAGAAGATTTTCCAGAGTCTCTTTTGATTCAAAGATCTCATCTCTAGCCTCTTCGGGCTCTAAACGGGAAAGTTTTGCATGGGTTTTTGTATGTCCCCCA
>NZ_JBFHGC010000155.1:0-5293 GCF_041583315.1 Ilyobacter sp.
ATATATAACAATAAAAGGGGGAATTGAATTGGTAGTTCACGTAGTATTTTTTAAGTTTAAAGAGGAAAATAAAAAAGAAAATATGGAAAAAATGAAGAGGGATCTTGAAGCACTAGAGCTGAGTCAGCTCAGAAAACTTGAAGTGGGGATTGATTTCAACAGATCTCCGAGGGCCTATGATATGTCCCTCTATACAGAGTTTGACACCAGAGAGGATCTTGATTTTTACCAAAGTTTCCCGCCTCATGTGGAGATAAAAAATTTCATAGTGGCAAATGAGATCAGCACAGCAGTGGTAGATTACGAGAGATAAGTCATAGTTTTATTTAAAAATAAGAAAACCGGGAAGTTGATTCCCGGTTTATTTTTTGTGTCTTCTTGAATTTCTGTTGTTTTTTCCGCCCTTTGTATCTGGTTCTTTTTTATATTTTTCAGCTATTTTTACAGTGAAAAACATAAGTGCTCCCACTGCAATGAGGCCAAGGAGTGATGATAAAAATTCCATATAAACCCCCTCCTTAAATTAAATAAGAGACCGGGCAATCTCAAGTGCTTTGTCATAATCAGGCTGATCCGTAACTTCAGGTACAACTTCTAAGTGTCTTATAACACCTTCCTTGTCAATCACAACAACCCCTCTTGCAAGAAGTCTAAGCTCTTTTATAATAAATCCGTATTTTGTTCCGAAATCAAGGTCTCTGTGGTCTGAAAGAGTGACTGCAGATTCAATTCCCTCATTTGCACAGAATCTTCCCAGTGCAAAAGGAAGGTCTACAGAGATAGTTACTACAGAAATCTCCGGATTTTCTCCTGCTTTCTGGTTGAAAATAGTGGTCTGAAGCTCACACACAGATGTGTCTACAGAGGGCATAGATGAGATGATGACAACCTTTCCTTTGGACTGGCTGAGAGAAAAAGGACTCATGTCATTTTTCAGAGCCTGAAAATCAGGTGCTTTATCCCCTACTTTTACCTCATTTCCCGCAAGTGTAAGGGGATTACTCTTCATGGTTATAATTCCTGTTCTTTCCATTGCATTCCTCCTCATAAATAGTGTATCATAGTAAATTATTACTTGATAAACACTCAGAAGTAAAGGAAATTTTTAATAAAAGGAGGAGATCTTCTATGTATGTGGCAGCAGTAAAAATTAAAATAAGGTTTGTCATCAGTTTTTCTCTGAAAGACAAGAGGATGAGGCTGAGAAGTCTGAAGGATAAATTTGCATCAAAGTTCAAGGTACAGCTCACCGAAGTGGAACTTCAGGATAATAAAAATTTCGCAATTTTAGGATTTTCCCTTGTATCTGGAAGTTACAGTGTGGCAGAGGGTATAGAGGGAAAGATGATAGCTTATATAGAGGACACCTGTGAAGACGAGATTGTGGATATAGACTCATATATTGAAAAATTTTAAAAAACTATTTTTGAACTAAAGACGTCAAATAGTTGTGTGTAATAAAAAAAGGAAAGAAGAACCTCAGACGGTAAAATTATTTGAAAAGAGGAGGTTTTTTATGAGTAAAAAAGGACTACTTTTAGGATCGGTTTTAGCAGATGCTTTTTCTCTGGGAGGGCACTGGATATATGATACAGAAAAGATAAAAGATGAATTCGGAGAGTATAATGACCTTAATGACCCTCTTCCTGATAGTTTTCATAAGAACAGAAAAAAAGGTGGTCACACCCATTATGGAGATCAGACACTCCTTCTTTTAGAATATTTAGCAGAAAAAAATGAGTTTGATGAGAAAGGGTTCAAAGATTTCTGGGAACTACACATGAAAAAATATGACGGCTATATGGATCATGCTACCAAAGAGACGCTTGAAATGATAGAGGCCGGTGAGGAATGGGGTTCTCATTCCACAGACCTGGCAGGTGCCTCTAGGATAGCACCGATAATCTATTGCTTTTCTGAGGAGAAAGGGGTAGAATATTCTAAGATTCAGACAAAGCTTACCCACAACAATGAACAGGTGATCCTGGCTGCGGAATTTTTTGCAAGGACTGCATACAGCGTCTTAGGCGGTGTAAAACCTGATTTGGCAATGGAAGAAATATCTGGCCAAATGAAAAATAAGTGGATATCAGAAAAGTTGAAAACAGCAAAATCATTTATAGAGACAGATACCACAGAGGCCGTGAAAAAGTTGGGGCAGTCATGCAGTATAGAGGGTGCTTTTCCGGCTACCTTGCTTTTAATACTTAAATACGCTGATAACTATGAGCAGGGAATGATAAAGAACGTAATGGCAGGAGGGGATTCTGCAGCAAGAGGTCTTATTGCAGGTATGATTATAGGGGCCTATTCAGAAAACACAATACCCAAAAGATGGTTGAAAGAGATGAGCAGTATAGAGAGAGTAAATTTTTAGGAGGTATATTAATGAAAAAAATATTGATAGGTATTTTCGTTTTTTCTTCACTGGCTTTCGGAAAGCTTCAAGACGGGAAGTACTATGTAGAGGCTGAAAAGGCTACATGGGGATGGAAACCTTTTACTTATATTGTTGTCAAAGACAGTAAGGTTGTAGAAGTGAAGCATGACAGAAAAAATAAAGAGGGTAAAAACGCCACAGAAGATATGAAATATAATAAAAGTATGGCAAAAAAACAGGGTGTTGGAATAAAAGAAGCTGTTGGAAGGCTTGAAAAAGGATTTATGGAATCAAAAAACTTGGATAAAGTAGATTCGGTAGCAGGAGCCACATCAACAAGTAAAGAGTTTAAAGTTATGATGAAATATCTTTTGAACAAAGCTGAAAACGGGAAGCCAGGATCTTATAAGATCTCCAATAAAGACTTAATATAAATTATTAAAAACCAGCCATAGGCTGGTTTTTATTTTAAAATGAGGGCGGAGTACTTACCCATATAACTTTTGCCTCGACTTTCCCTGCATTGGATATAAAATGATCTTTTTTGGCTTTGTAGTAAAAGCTTTCCCCTTTTTTAGCCTTGTGCTTCTGGTCTCCCAGATGGACATAGATATTCCCCTTTAAGACATAGCCAAACTCTTCCCCCTCGTGGGCGGATTCCAACTTGTAAGAACCACCCTGATCCAAGGTGATGAGAATAGGCTCCATGGCATTTTTTTGTGCATTGGGAACTATCCAGTCGATTCTGTACTTCAGCTCATTATCTTCAAATTCAAAAAAATCATCATTGGAAAATACTATTTTTTCATCTTCCTCTTCATTAAAAAATTCCTTCAAGTTTGTCCCGAGACTTTCTAATATATCAACAAGAGTGGCTATGGATGGAGATGTCAGGTCTCTTTCCAGCTGTGAAATAAATCCTTTAGACAACTCACATCTGTCTGCTAGTTCCTCTTGTGTGAGCAGCTTTCCCTGTCGCAGCCTCTTTATTTTTTCACCTATTATCATATAATTCAAACCCCTCTGATTTTATTATCTAAAGTGTTTCTTTGGTACATTATATAATCTCACCTTAAAAAAATCAAGTTTTGCAGCTAACAGGTAAAAAAATAATTGACATAAAATTTTAAATATAGTAAACTTTACGATGTCGATTCCAAATAAAAAACTCTGTGTATTCTAATAAATACAGGCTTTTGATACAGTTTTTGTTTTGTAATAAAAGATCTGTGGTTTGATATGCATATGCTTATTTTTTTTATAAATAAGTTTACTAATATTAACTTTTATAGTTAATTTAATGTGATAGGTACGCTGTTTTCACACAAAAATGTGTGTATTTTAAAGGTTTGAAATACCCCGATATGAGGGAGTTAATATAAAAAATTAAATTTATGTCTTAAGAATAGACTGGGAGGGAAATTATGAAATTAGAAACTTTAGGGAGACACATTCTGATAGAGTATTACAACTGTGACGAGGAAGTGTTGAAGAGCCCTGAAATTATTGAAAAGCACATGAATGAGGCGGCTAGAATTGCTAATGCAACTATAGTGAACTCAGTATTTCATCATTTCAATCCTTACGGTGTTTCAGGAGCGGTAATAATCTCTGAATCGCACTTGGCTATTCATACATGGCCAGAATACGGATATGCAGCTGTAGATGTTTTTACATGCGGAGACAAGATCAATCCGTGGACAGCTTTTGATTTCCTGGAAAAAATGTTTGGAGCTAGCAGAAGTGAGTCTATAGAGGTGCCTAGAGGTATGACTGAAAAAATAAAAAAATTCCATCCAGAGGGAGAAAATTTAGGTAAAATTGTATTTAAACCCGATGCGGAATAAGTAAAAAAATGCACTAATGAGAAAATCAGGAGGTAACTTAATGCTTAATCTTTGGTTTACAGAGGAGTGGACACCAGAGTGTAGATTCTCTATAAAAATAAAAGAACATCTTCATACAGAAAAAAGTCCTTTTCAGCAACTGGATTTTTTTGATTCCTATGAATTTGGAAAGTTCTTTACCCTTGACGGGATTATGATGGCCAATGAAAAGGATGAGTTCGTATATCACGATATGATCTCACATGTTGCCCTTGCAACAAATCCAAAGATAAAAAAGGTCCTTGTAATCGGCGGAGGAGACGGTGGAACTGTAAGAGAGATAACTAGATATGACCACATAGAAAAAATAGATATGGTGGAGATTGATGAGAGAGTTGTGAGACTTTGTCAGAAACATCTTGTCCAGACTGCATGCAGACTAGATGATCCTAGAGTAAATCTGTATTTTCAGGACGGATTGAAGTTTGTAGAAGATTCCAAAGAGGGTGTTTATGATCTTATACTTGTGGATTCTACTGACCCCATAGGGCCTGGAGAGGGACTTTTTACAAAAGAGTTTTATACAAACTGCTTCAGAGCTCTTTCTGATGACGGAATTCTTATAAATCAGCATGAAAGTCCTTATTTTGATAAGGAAGCGGGACAGATGAAGAGAGCTCACAAGAGAATAAAAGATCTTTTCCCGATTTCAAAAGTGTATCAATTTCACATACCAACTTATCCGTCGGGACACTGGCTTTTTGGATTTGCTTCCAAGAAGTACGATCCTGTGACAGATCATAAAGCTGAAGAGTGGGAAAATTTCGGACTTAAAACAAAATATTACAATTCAGAGATTCATAAAGCTTCTTTTGCACTTCCTACATTTGTAAAGGATATGCTCGAAGAGTCTGAATAGAACTGTTTTTATATATTTTAATTTAAGTTACAAATAAACATTGAAATTATTAAAAGAGAAAATTATCGGGAGGATTTATATAAATGGAAAATAAAATATTCTTTACTTCAGAATGTGTATCACCAGGACATCCAGATAAGATAGCTGACCAGATATCAGATGCGGTAC
>NZ_JBFHGC010000156.1:0-5287 GCF_041583315.1 Ilyobacter sp.
ATCTCACCTCTATCAGGAACCTGAAGCCCGGATATACATTCTAACAAGGTGCTTTTCCCAGCTCCAGAGGCTCCCTGTATAGCAAGGACCTCTTTATCTACAGCGAAGTCTATGTCTAAATTTGAATTATACATCTCTTTAAATAATTTAACCCTCAGCATATCCATCACCTCAATATCTGTTTTTCTTCCTATTCCATATATTAAGCCCGTAAATAACCAAGAAACTAAAAATAACTACTATTCCAACTAATATATTGGCAGTTCTTCTGTCTCCACTATCAACTGCAAAATATATCGCTATAGGTATGGTTTGGGTTTTCCCAGGGATATTTCCCGCCACCATGAGGGTAGCTCCAAATTCCCCCAAGGCCCTTGTAAAGGAAAGTATTGTACCGCTTATTATTCCCGGTGCTGCCATAGGGATACCTATCTTCCAAAAGATACGTTTCTCATCTGCCCCCAGAGTCCTGGCTGCCTTTTCCAGATTAGAATCGATGTTTATAAATGCCGCCTTGCAGCTTTGGTACATGAGAGGAAGGGACACCACAAAGGATGCCACACAGGCTGCCTTCCAGGTAAAGATAAGACTAGTCCCAAAGATCTTATAAATAAGTTCTCCCAATAATCCGTTTTTCCCAAATAGCATAAGAAGAGCATATCCAGTTACAGAAGGAGGCAAGACCATGGGAAGTATTATAAGCCCCTCGAAAAAATCTTTCCCCTTAAAAGGATGTTTCGTAAATATCCAGGCCAGAAGCACCCCTATACTCATAGTAAATAATGTAGAAACAAATGCAACTTTTAACGATATCAATATAGGGGTCACTATCATATCTAATACACCACCTGACTAAATTTCAAACCCATATTTTTTTGCAAGTTCTTTTATTTCGTTAGATTTAAAAAATTCTATAAACTCTTTTGCCGATTCCTTATTCTCGCTGGCTTTGATTACAGCCCCTGGATAAACAATGGGAGAGTGGGATTCTGCATCTATCTTCTGGGCAATGACACTGTTTTTCAAGTTAACTGCATCTGAACCATACACCATCCCTGCATCCACTTCTCCAGATTCCACATAGGAAAGTACCTGTTTTACATTTTTAGCATATATCAGCTTTCCCTCTATACCCTCATAGTATCCGTAATATTCAAGACTCTCCTTGGCATACCTGCCTGCAGGAACAGATCCCGGTTCCCCTATACTCACCTTGACATCACTTTTACTTAGATCTTTCAGCGATTTTACCTTATCGCTGCTCTCTTTGTTAGTAATAAGAACCAAGTTGTTTTTCAGTAGATCATACCTGGTTTCCACATCTAAAAGTTCTTTTTCCATAAGTATATCCATTTTTTTACCGCTGGCAGATATAAAAACATCCACAGGTGCTCCCTCTTCTATCTGTCTCTGAAGGGTACCTGAAGAAGCTAAATTTACAGTTAATGTTGTATTATATTTTCCCTCAAATATAGGCGTCAACTCATCCATAATCTCTGTCAGACTTGCTGCTGCAGAAACTGTGATCTCTTTTTTTGCCTCTGTATTATCTGCACCAGTTCCGCATGCAAATAGTAAAATTGAAAATAAAGCTACAATAAGAAATTTAAAAGTCTTTTTCATAAAAACACATCTCCCTTTACTAAATAAAAAAGATAGATTTAAATTATTGTATCATGATGCCATTTCATTGTAAATCTGGAACTGTTTTTTTATTCCCGTGTTTAAAATTAATCATAAATAACTATTCCAATCTCTTCATCATTCATAACTATCTTATAGAGATCAGACTTCATTTTTTTGCTTTTTTCAATGGTTGTTGCATCATCTAGATCCTTCAGAGAAATTATCACCCTCTCCTTCTCTTTACTACTACCATCTTTTTTTCCCTTACCGCATCCCCCGCATTTATATTCCTTTAGCATCTCTTCGTCACTCTTTATCTCCTTGATGGAAATATCTATAAATTTTTCTCCTTCATCTTCTAAATTTCCAGTTGTATTTTTTAACACTCCCTTTTTCTCGGTCCTAGAGCTCAAAAAATAGATGTTTATGTACCTGTTCTTAGATGCCTTCATCTCTTCCATAAATTCCTTCAATTTCATTTAAGCTCCCCCTCTAGGTCAGATTTAAAAATCCCTTTTTCAAATTCAACAAAAGCCTTTTCAAACTCCACAGTAAAAATATTCATAAGATAATCATTCAAAGACTTTACCTCAATTTTACTAAAACTTCCCCCTTGAAATCTATCCTTAAATATTGAAAATAACTGAATTAAGTATTCATTGAGATAACATAAGGTAAAAGAATAGTAGTAAAAAAGATCTAAATCATCTTCTGACTCCAATTTTTGAGCCACTACCTGGGGCTCATAGCATACATTTATCTTGGTCTTATGCTTTCTGAGCGAGTTTAAACTCTCCTTGAATTTTATCTTAGCTTTTTCATCAAAATATTTTTCAAAATCTCCCTCACCTGAAAAAAGATAATCAAAGCAGTCATTGATTAAAAGCTGCGTTTTATAGATATCTTTCTCTAAAGTTTCATCATCTTTAGCTAGATAAGCAGACTCGTAAAACTCTTTTAGTTTTTCCGAAAAATAAACTGGAAAAACCTCCCTTGGACCCTCAAATTTTTTCAATATCTTACTGACCTCATAAAAATCAGCCAGATCATAATTTTTTTCTGATATTTTAACATTATACATACCATCAACCTCCGTATAAAAAATTTATCTGACTCTATTTTATGTTTTACCTGATTCTCAAAACAGGACTGACTCCTAGTTCAGTTTCTACTACTTTATGAGTATTTTCAAAATAATTTGTTTTTTCCAAAAGATACCTTACAAGTTCATCATACATTTCCCAGTGGTAGAGTACAAACTCATCCTCTTCTAACTGGGTTCCCGGTGCATACTGCGAGATGGTGGCAAAAGGAAAACATCTCACTTCATCTTTTCTTTTTTTTATAAGGACTTTTTTACTGCCGTCTTCATAGCATCCGCTTATATCAATCTCTAGATCACACTCTAGTCCCTGAAAATTAAATTTAAAAGGTTCCAAACATTTATAAACTAACTTCCCCACATGATCACCTCATTTATTTAATAACTATATTTTTTCAATATCTGCCTTTATATCATTCTTCACATTCCCTATATAAATAATAAAAATAAGTTAATTGAATAATTGAAAAAATCCGCAGCACTCCCATCTTTAAAAAATGAAAGTAATACGGATTTAAATCTTTTCAGGGAAAAATAAAGGGTAACTTTATTTCACCTGAGAAGATTCCAACTACTCTATACTTAAGTTTTTTTAGGGGCTCTTTTTTTTTCTCCAGTGATTCTCCCTTTCTAACTTTTTCAAGTATTTGTGAGATTTTATCATCATCTAGCTTCATACCTAGTTTTTCCATGGCGTTCCTCACAGAAGCTTTTCCAGAAGTTTTTCCTAGGACAAACTCTGATTCACGCCCTATCTCTGTGGGATCTATAAATTCATAAGTCCTCCTGTCCTTCAAAAGTCCGTCTACATGTATCCCGGACTCATGTGAAAATACAGCTTCCCCTACAAGGGGTTTATTTTTTGAAAGTTTTATTCCAGAAGCCTTTTCCACATATTTTGAAAGAACAGGAATCTGCTTCATGTCAAAATCAGTTTTATATTTTCCTATATACTTTAGAGAGGCTACGATCTCTTCAAGAGAAGTATTACCGGCTCTCTCCCCTATACCGTTTACTGTCGCACTTATATATTTTGCTCCCGCCCTGCAGGCTGCCAGAGCATTGGCCGTGGCCATCCCAAAATCATTATGGCCGTGAAAATCTATATCTATACTTATCTCAGTTCTTATTTTCTTGATATTTTCATATACTGCAAAGGGATCTAAAGCCCCCACAGTGTCAGCATATCTGACTCTGTAAACCCCAAGTGACTCTGCTGTTTTGTAAAATTCAATAAGAAAATCCAGATCTGCCCTGGAAGCATCTTCAGCTCCCACAGAAACTTTACATCCCTTATTAGTGGCATAACTCACCAGTTCTTTGAGGGTTTCTATAATCCACTCTCTGCTTTTCTTCAGCTTATTATATATATGTATATCAGATACAGGTACCCCTATATGAATATTTTTTATTCCAGTTTTTATAGAGCTGTCTATATCTGACTTTGATAATCTATTCCAAGTAATTAGTTCACATTTTAAATCCAGATTTTTGATTTTTTTTATCACTTCAATCTCTTCTTGTCCCATAGCTGGGGTTCCTACTTCTATAACCTTTACTCCGGCTTTGTCAAGCATAGCAGCTATCTCCAGCTTTTCCTCCACAGTAAAGTTCACTCCCGGAGTCTGCTCACCGTCTCTTAAAGTTGTATCTAATATGTAAAAACCTTCCATAAAAAACACCTCACATTTCCAGGAATATAGTTAATTGACTTTACCAAGTTTTAACAGCAAGAACTGCACATCTTATCTTTATCCACCACATAATTATTAATCTCAAAAGTAAATTCATTCATCTTGAATTTTACTCTTTTATTGTCCAGATAAATCTTACCATCTTCAAATTCCACCTTCATAGACAAAAGATCTTTTTTATCATCACTACACATACTTATTGTTTCCATAGGAGAATAAGTATGTTCTTCCCCTTTACCATGAATCAGGATTTCATCTGTAGATGTTGAAACAGATTTTATAGTCCCATCTTCATAAAATGCCAGAGAATTATTATCCCCGTGTATCCCTAGTGGTGACATATCATAGGCCATCAGAGTCCCTATAGGCGTATCTACCTCAGTCATTTTAGCAGGCTCAAAGGATTTAATCTCTCCACTTTCGTAGAAGGTTATTCCCGTTCTTACTCCTGTCATGCCTATAGGTGTTTTTATTACTATCCTCTCCTTGGGCCACAGAGTTATACCTTTTACTTTCCCACTCTTATAGAAACTTATATTTATTATTTTACTTTCTATAATCCCCACGGGAGTTTTCAATTTCAGTTTTTCAGCCAACTCATACTCATGCTGTTCTGTCCAAAATCCAGTAAGTTTTCCGTCTAAAGGAAAGATTTTCTTTACACTACCATCATCATAAAACATAATAAACTCAGCAGAAATTATACCAGCCTCTGTTTCTATATTGGTTTTTCCCTGTAAGTAAACTTTCTTCATGGTTCCGTTTTTATAAAAAGATAATGAAGGTTTCAGTTTTCTCCTCTCACTGTCATCATTGTATTGAGGAATAAGCTTTCCGTATTCTGTTTCTAAAATATTTTCCACTG
>NZ_JBFHGC010000157.1:0-5279 GCF_041583315.1 Ilyobacter sp.
AAATGGAGGATTACACATAGTCAGATCAAATTTATCTTCCTTCTCTATTATTCCCTCAAAAATATCATTTCTGTTTTTTTGAAGCTTTAAAATTATTTTATTTTTCAATACTTTATTTGAGTCCACTATTTTTTTGGCATTATCTATGGATTTTGGGTCTATATCTGAAGCGACAAAATCCCAGTTATAACTCTGACTCCCTATAATAGGGTAGATGCAGTTTGCACCGGTTCCTATGTCCAGTACCCTTACTCCTTTTTTCCTGCCTTCCAGCAAATCTGCTATATAGTGTATATAATCTGCTCTTCCGGGAATGGGCGGACATAAAAATCCCTTGGGAATATCCCAGTTTTCTATGCCGTAATGAACTTTTAGTAATGCTTTATTTAATAAAACAACAGCCTTATTATCACTGAAATCTATAGTTTCCTCCCCTCTGGGATTTTTCTTTAGGTACATCTTCAGTTCCGGCAGATTTTTTGTCAGAACTTTCAAATCATATCTTCCTTTATGGGGATTATTGGGATGTAATTCTCCCTTTTTATTTATCTTATTCACTTTATACTCCTTATTAGTTCCGTGTCTTTGATATCAATAGATTAATTTTAGCATGCATGATTATTCTATACAAGGGAAAGGAGTACCCAAGTAACAAATTTACACATAAAAAAAGGCCTAAATCAATAGGCACTCTTAAACTTAATTTAACATTGTTATCAATTGTTTCTTTTACGTCTTTTATTGAGTACAACCAGAACCCAGACTCACCCTACCAAAACTTATATTATCATTCAGCTATTTATGTACTGTTTTTATACCTCTGTAACCCCTATACTTTTAAAATATTCATAAGTATGGTCATAAAATTTCCTGTCTCTTGTTTCGTCCACTCCGCTTCCCTCAGGGATGAATATAACCATGCCTTGTCTAGCCCTTGTCAATAAAACTCTATAAGCATTTTTCAAATATTTTTTTCCAATTTCAGAATTCATATTTTGCCATTTAGTTCCTTTGAAACTTCGGTACTTCCATCTATTTTTTTCCAAATAAAAATCTGCTCCCCAGCACATACAGGTCCAGTCTAATTCCAGTCCCTGTATATCAAACTCTATTGCAATTTCTTCCATAAAATATGAAGACCGAATATCACTTTTATTATTTAAAAACCAATTTGAAGCACTTATTTCATTTTTTACATCAATGCCGTGTGCACGTAATCTTCTCGCCCCAGATGAAGCGATCAATCCAAATCTTTCACTTCCTTTAGAGCTATTTCTGATAAATTCTTTCCCGCTTTCTAAACTTCGTGTAATTACTATGGGGTAATTTTCTTTAAGTTGCTTATAAAGTAATTTCGCATTATCAAGATTTAAGTCGATTATATTTTCAATAAACTCAGCTAACTTTTCACTCCTAAATGACCTCAGTGACACTGCTAAATGCAAATCTGTTTTTTTATTAGAATTTTTCTTTAACCAGTTTCTCAAGTTTTCATCATTTAAATAGTTTGCGTCTGTCTCAATTAAATTTGAATAATATACATCCCAATCTAAATATTTATTTTGTAGTGCTCTAATCCATTCCTCAAGGCCAGCCTCTCCTGTATTAATTTCTTGACCTCCACCGATTAAGCATACAATTGTGCACCAATCATTGTGCCTATTCATTACATCTATCAAGAACTCAGGTTCAGACATGTTAAAGTCAGCAAGGCCTTTTTTTCTTTTCATAAAAGAACTTGCTTGCTCCAAATTCCAGGCTCTCTGTGCTTCATCAAAAACTACAACTTTTTCAATGGGTGAAGTTGAAGAAATTATATATTCATCTCTAAAGTGATGGATATTTTGGATAAAAGCGTTTGATTTTATGCTGGCTTCTTTTTTAGTTATTTTTATTCCTTTAGATTTTTCAGAAAGAACCTTATCTCTAGTTAATGCCTCTCTCAACACTTCAACTAATGGTCCATTACCTGACAGAAATACAGCATGCTCTCCTTCATCAGCTTTCATTCTTTCAGTTGCTATGTTAAGACCTGCAAGAGTTTTCCCAGCACCAGGAACACCTGTAATAAAGCAAATAGATTTTTTACTGTTCTCTTTAGAATATTCGATAATATTATTCAAACAATTTGCAGTCTTTGAAAGATTGATTGCTCCTGCATCAGAACGTGAAATTTCTTTTACATTATGTCCTTTATACAGAGCTTGTGCCGCTTCAATTATTGTAGGAGTCGGCTTATATATAGATCTTTCCCATTGCTTGGGATCAATATCTTTTTCACTGCAGACTGAAGAAATTTTTGTGAATAAAGATTCGATATAATCAGAATTTATTAACAACGGTTTAAATAAATTTTCATGATATATGGAAATATCCTCATATTTTTTTTCTGATTCAGTGGAGACTAATATTGGAAAAATTTTACTGTAATGACTTCCTTCATGGAAATTCTTTAAATCAAGTGCATAATCTGTTACCTGTTCAACTGCATAATTATCAAATTTTTTACTGCCTACTTTGAACTCAAAAACAAGGATAGAGTCCTTATAAATTATTATATTATCAACACGTTTTCCCATTCTTGGAATTGAAAATTCAAAGAAAATATGACCTTCACTAATATTTTCAAGACTCTTTTTTAAAATTTTTATTTGTTCTATCCAGGCATTTTTCTGTAACTCTTCCAGTGAATATGAATGTTGTTTTGACAACTCCCCTAAAATTAGATTATTATCGTCTATTAAAAAATTGTTTATCGAATTAGAATAATAAGCTCTTTTGATATAAATCCCTCCCTTAAAAGGCACACAAAATTTCTATCTCTATTATATAGACAAGAGTAACACAAACAGATGGAAATTTCACTTTAAAATTTTAATTGACTATACCGAGAGTGTTTTACGGAATCAGTAAAACCTTAAATAAAAAAACACCAAAGAGATATTCTCAGGTGTCTTTAATGTTTTGTATCTTAGGTTTCAGAAAAAAATAAAACTATATCTCTTTTTCCTCTGCAACTGCACCGTATTCAAGGCATTTATCATCCTGAAAAAACTCCGTCTTTTTAACCATAAAGAGAAACCATCCCACAAGAATAAGTCCCTTTAAAACACTTGTTATTGTGAGGGTCCACCATACTCCGTTTAATCCGAGCAGAGATTCAGAGGAGAGGAAGATAGACATAGGTATCCTCATGGCATTAAAGGCTATGCTGACTATAGAAGGTGGAGAAGTCCGGCCAAGGCCGTTGAAGGCTCCTGCTGTGACTATCTCTATACACATAAACCACTGGGAATAAGCCAGTATCTTTAGGTAGTCCACTCCAAGCTTTACAACTTCCTCTTCAGGAATGAATATAGAAAATATCGGTCTGGCAAATATCACTAGCAAAAGAGTGGCAAAAACTCCCACTACAGATATCATGGCTATCCCTGTTGCATAACCTCTTTTTATTCGTTTTGGCTGACTTGCCCCGTAATTCTGTCCCACAAAAGTAGAGACTGCAACCTGAAATCCACTGGCTGTCATCCATGAAATGGCTTCTATCTGAGATCCGACCTTTTGTACAGCCATGGGAAGAGGGCCCCACTGGGCTATTATCCTGGCAATTATCATAGTAAAAAAGGTAAAAAGTCCGTTGTGAAGAGCCACAGGCAGACCAAGTCTCATGTACTCTCTCATTATATAGGGCTCAGGTTTATGATGCAGTTCCAGAGCCTTTACCACACCCTTGCCCTTGTTTATATATATCAAGAAGGATATAAAAACCATGAGATGTGCCAGTACTGTAGCTATGGCTGCTCCCTGTACTCCCATGGCAGGAATAGGCCCCATCCCGAATATGAGGACAGGATCTAAAATCAGATTAACCCCTATACCTATTGTATTTATATAAAAGGGAGTCTTACTGTCCCCGTATCCATTGAAAATTCCCGTAAAGACAGGGTTTGAAAAACTAAAAACCATGCCGAAAGTAATAATCTTTAGGTAGGATACAGCCATTGAGATAACTCCCTGATCTCCCAGATTAAAAAATCCTATGAGTCTGTTGCTGAAAAAATAAACCAGCGCACCGTAAAAAACAGAGAGTATAAAATTCATCTGAAGAGCATTTCTGGCATAATCTCTCGCCCTGGAAAAGTTTTTACCCCCTATACTCTGGGAAACCCGCACCTCTGCCCCTACTTTTGACACCAGTATAAATGCAAAGCTCAGCCACACATAAAACCCTGCACTCCCCACTGCTGCCACAGAACGGCTTCCTGCCCTTCCTATCCAAAACATGTCAGTGAGATTATAGGCCATCTGTAGAAAAGATGTGGCCATTACAGGAAAAGCCATTTTCATTAGTCCCTTAGAAATGCTTCCCTGTGTCATATCTATTTTTGATTTCATTTTTACCCCTTTCAAAACAACATAAAAAAAAGATACCACACCATACAATCTTTGCATAGCCGTTTTTTGAATTGTAAAATTCTTCAATCCAAAGCCAGTCAGATCAAGATCATATGTTGGATACCTTTATATCAGGAGTTTTACTTATCATATTATTATTTTATATATATTTAATCCGATTTTTATCTCCCTCAATCTAAGTGGATACTTGCCTTTTAGATTAAAGTATTGAATTTCTCTAGAAGTCTGTTACTTTTCTCTTGACAGAAAAGTAACCAAAAGGTCAAGAATTTTCAAATGTCTAGGAAGTATATGTTTCTTTTAACGCCTTTGTGAGCTACAGTCCTCGTTTCCCTGCGGAACTTATTCTGTAGGACGGCTGAGTGCTGGTTATTTCCTGTATAAGTTCTGCGACTTGAAATTCAAAATACAGAAAAAATAATATCAACATAAATAAAAAGCATGTGCATTGTTATTCTTTAACTTATCGTGCTAAAAAGGTTTTGAATCTATTGCCCATTGACAAAATAAGCGTTAAAAATGACCGAAGTGAAATCTTTAGTAAAAATCAACTGTCTGAGCGAAGCGAGTAGCCAAAAAATAACGAGTCATACGAGTATATTTTCTGGTTCTCAGAAACTTGTTTTCTGAGTTTCATTGCTCTCTTTGGATTTCCAAGGGCATTTAGCTTATTTTTCACAGGCCTTGATTTTTGGTTACTTTTCATCAAGGAAAAGTAACATCAACTTCGGATACATTCAGTATTTCACAAAATTAATTTCAAGTAGTAATTTAAGTTGATTTAATAACCTGCCTCTAACTCTGTAAAATACTTATAGAATTTCTCGTTAACAGGAACCGGAACATTATATTTTTTCCCTAAT
>NZ_JBFHGC010000158.1:0-5278 GCF_041583315.1 Ilyobacter sp.
ATGACAACATGTATATGGCAAAGAAAGAGGGGAGAAACCGAACCAGACCCGATATAAGCTCTGAAGAAAAATTTTATAAAAATACAGAAAATGATTTTGAAATCTCCAATTTAAAAGTTTAAAGAAGGTAATCTAGGATTTTTTTTGAAGGATATTTTAAGGATTGAATAAAGGGGGTCTTAAAAATGCTGGATAAAAAATATATTGGTTTTTTAAAAGATCTAAAGAGTCTGAAATCAAATGCAGAAAATCTATTGAAAGGCGATGCCGGGAACAATTTTGAGGACAGAAAATGTCATGAGAGCATAGTGTATCTGAAAAAAGAGATAGAGGATGCCATACATGATATGGAACTTCTAAGTAAAACTACCCTCGAAGGGAAACTTGTGTTAAACAGCCAGGGACGGTTTAACCTGGATACGGCCCAGGAGCTTTATTTTACCTGCGGAAGTCCGTTGGAAATGTTTATCGACGGAGAGTGGTATAGGGGTAGAGTAGAAAGTGACGGGAAGGATTATTATTTTTATAACTATGAAGGTGAAAACATACCTCTAGATGAAGGTATGAAGGCAAGAATAAGAGTGGACCGGGGATAGCTAAAAGCTATCCTTTTTTTTTATACTTTAGATCGAATTAAAATTTATATAGTATATGGCTATTTTATACCTATGATATCTCTTATAAAGGAAAGAAAATTAAAACGAGTACAATATTTTAGTTGAAATTTAATGAAGTCTGAACCGGGTATTTAAGCTTGAAAAATTGGAGGTAAGAATTTATGAGAAGTATAAATGAAACAAATCTGAAAGAGATTGCAAAGGATAGAGAGTATTATAAATCACCGGAAAACTGGGAAGATGAGGTGCTGTATTTTCTCATGGTAGACAGGTTTTCAAATGGTGCCGAAGGGGATCTTTACAGCGGTGCAGATTATGAAAATATACTTTCCAATGAGGAATCCAAAAGAGTATGGGAGGAGTACGGAGACAAATGGAACGGAGGAAATCTAAAGGGAATAAAGAGTAAAATCGGCTATCTGAAAAATATGGGGGTAACGGCAATATGGATAAGCCCTATTTTCAGGCAGGTGGCCTTTGAAGAGAGTTACCACGGATACGGGATACAGAATTTTCTGGATATAGACCCACATTTCGGAACCAAAGAGGATATGAAAGATCTGGTAGATGAGGCTCACAGAAATGGGATATACATTGTAGTGGATATAATACTGAATCATACTGGTAACGTATTTTCATATGAAGAAACAGATACTGCCTATAATGGAAGTCAGTTTCATATGAAGGCTTTTCTGGACAAAAACGGAGAACCTGTCATTCCTGTTGATAATCCATCATTTGACGAAATATGGCCGGAGGGTGGAGTTTGGCCCCAGGAACTCATGAATAGAGAAACTTTCAGTAGGAAAGGGCATATAATCAACTGGGATACCTATCCTGAATATGTGGAGGGGGATTTTTACTCCCTAAAAAATATTTTTACCGGAAGCGGCGACTACAATGAGTTTAATCCGTCGGAAGCCCTGAAAGTACTCACAGAATGCTATAAGTACTGGATTGCTTACGCTGATATTGACGGATTCAGACTAGATACTGTAAAGCATCTGGAACAGGGAGCCACAAGGTATTTTTCCACTGAGATTCACGAATACACTAAGACCATAGGGAAGAATAATTTTTATATTATAGGGGAGATTACAGGAGGGCTGGAATTTGCAATGGAAACACTGGATAAAACCGGTCTGAATGCAGCCCTGGGAATAAATAAAATCCCGGAAAAACTGGAAAATGTGACAAAGGGATATTCTGATCCTGCAGAATTTTTTGATATTTTTAAAAACTCAAAACTCCTGGGCGAGGTTGAAAATAAGTGGTACAGAGATAATGTGATAACTATGTTTGATGACCATGATATGGTAACTCACAGAGAGTATAAACACCGATTTTGTGCAGATAAAAAAACCAATACCCTTATATTAAACGCTATATTTTTAAACTTGTTTTCCCTGGGAATACCTTGTATTTATTACGGAACTGAACAGGGATTTGACGGCAACGGAGACAGAGAGAAATATGTGAGAGAGAATATGTTCGGGGGAGAATTCGGGGCCTTCAGGACAAGGGGGAAACATTTTTTTGATGATACCAATCCCCTATACATTAATTTCTCAAAAATGTGTAAAATAAGAAAGGAACACCTCATCCTGAGGCAGGGAAGACAGTATCTGAGGGAGATATCCTATGATAGCAATGAATTTTCCATTCCTCACAAGATAGGAGATGGCAGACATGAAGGTGTGCTGGCCTGGTCTCGTATCCTGAGCCAGGATGAAATGGTCATGGCTATGAACTGCCATATTGAACAGGATCTGAAAGTAGATGTGGTTCTGGATTCTACCATGCACAAGGAAGGGGAAGAGTTTATCTGTATCTATTCCTCAGATGAATCCATGTGGGGAACTGTAGTCAGCAGTTTTTTTATAGGGGAAAACCTTGTAATACCAGTGAAAGTACCTAAACACGGGTGTGTAATATACAGTAAAAAATAATGGAGTAAAAGAAAAGAGGGTATTTTTTACCCTCTTTTAGTTTTAAAAATATATTTTTACATGGAATCTTTGAATATTTGGATTATCTGATTTTTAGAAGATTTTCTAGGATTGGTCGCAGCACACACATCTTTGAGTGTATTGTCAGCAAGAGTGGAGAAATCTTCTTCTTTAACTCCTAATTCTCTGAGTCCGGAAGGTATTCCCACATCCTTTGACAGCTTCTTAATTGCAGCTATGGCTTTTGATGCAGCCTCCATGGTAGTTATTCCGTCTGTATTTTCTCCCAAGGCTCTGGCAATATCTGCAAATCTTTCTGGACATGCAATGAGGTTAAATTGTTCAACTTGGGGAAGAAGAATGGCGTTACACACTCCGTGAGGGAGGTTATAAAAACCACCTAACTGATGAGCCATTGCATGGACATTACCAAGGCTGGCATTGTTGAAAGCCATACCTGCTAAGAATGCAGCGTAAGCCATCATTTCTCTGGATTCTAGATTTTCTCCGTTGGCCACAGCTGGACGCAGATATTTGCTGATTAGCTCAATGGACTTAATGGCAGCAGAATCTGTGACAGGAGTAGCAATAGTCGACACATAAGCCTCTACAGCATGGGTGAGGGCGTCCATTCCAGTGGCAGCAGTGAGGGAAGCCGGCATACTGACCATGAGCTCTGGATCATTTATGGAAACAGTAGGAGTGACATGCCAGTCCACTATTGCCATTTTTACAGAAGTATCTGTGTTTGTGATGATTGTAAAACGAGTCATTTCACTTCCTGTACCGGCAGTTGTATTTATTGCGATGAACGGAGGCATAGGGTTCTCAGATTTATCAACACCCTCATAATCACTTATTTTCCCACCGTTGGTAGCTAAAATACCTACCCCTTTTGCACAGTCAATGGAGCTTCCTCCACCTAGTGCGATTATAATATCACATTTTTCATTCTGATAAACAGAAAGTGCATCATTTACATTTTTTACAGTTGGATTTGGATTAACTTTGTCATAAACTGATGCTTCCACACCGCTTTCCTTTAAGAGTGAAATGATTTTTTCAGCTACACCGATTTTCACCAGTATTTCATCTGTAATAAGAAGAGCTTTAGAGCCATTTAATATTTTAGACTGTTTTCCCACATTTGATACTGCACCTCTGCCCATTAGATTTACCGTAGGTATGAAATAAGAATACATAATACTTCCTCCTTTAAAAAATTTATTATATAAAAAAGTTATAAACTTGGTTTTGAATTTTAGGGTTTAAAAACACGATTATTTCAGTAAAACTACTTTTGAAAATTCTGAATGTAGTAGATTATTTCGCACAATCCCAAATACTTCAAGAATAGTTAAAAAAGTACTTATATTTTTAGCTGTGATTTCGTTAGAATTTAGTGGGTCTAGAAGTGTAGGTTAAATAATTCTTTTGTACAAAATAATTTTTTATTGTATAAAAACCGGAATTATTCTAAATAAAATTTTCTTGAATCTGATTTTTAAAAAGAGCTGAAGGAAAAAAATGAAATATATAAAAACTTATAAAACTGGGTTTATATAACAAATAGAAATTTCATTGTGGTATAATAAATCTTAAAAAGGGACATTAGCCTGAAAGGGAATCGGGAGGAACTATGATAAACGAAATTTCACCAAATATTTTTAATATCTCGCTCTTAAGCCGTGAGAATATAAGGTCGGAGGAACAGGTTTTGTGCTATAGAGGAGGAAGGGTCCTCATGAAAAATATAGGGGATAAGTTTATTATTCCTAAAAAAAATGAGCTTGGAGAATTTGTAGGAGATGGTATATTTTTGGGAGAGGTAGACGGGGAAAAATGTTTTATGGCAGAGGGGAAAGAAGAGATGCCTCAGGGATTCTCATATGTGGGAATGAGAGATATAAGAGGGCAGGCAGATAAACTGTCTAAATGGGTGACAGCTGTGGGATTCCAGATGTACAGCTGGCTAAATGATAATAAATTTTGCGGAAGATGCGGCAATCCCATGGATCTGAAAAATGATGAAAGGGCTCTAGAGTGCACCGACTGCAAAAACATAATATTTCCAAAACTATCTCCTGCTATAATTGTGGCAATAAAAAAAGATAATAAGCTTCTTTTGGCTAAAAACAGGCTACATCCAGGGACTTTTTACAGCCTTATAGCCGGGTATGTAGAAGCGGGAGAGACTATAGAGGAAACAGTAAAGAGAGAGGTCATGGAAGAGGTGGGGATAGATGTGAAAAACATAAAATATTACAAAAGTCAGCCCTGGCCTTTTTCCAGCTCTCTTATGCTTGGATTTTTTGCAGAATATGACGGAAATAATCCAATAAAAATAGACAATGTAGAGATTTCCCACGCAGACTGGTTTGACGCTGACAGCCTCCCTGAGATACCAAATATGGATTCTGTGGCAGGAGAAATGATAAGGATTTTTAGGGATAATATAGAGGTATAAAGCTTAAAATTATAAAAGGAAAAACAGAAACCGGTTGAAAATCCTAAGTGATAGGATTTTATGGGGATTTTTATAAATTACTGAATTTCTCTAGTGTTACTTTTCTCTTGACAGAAAAGCACCCCAAGGGCATTTCCTCCCTTCGGTCAGGGCATAACCAAAAGGTTAAGAGTTTTCAAATGTCTAGGAAGTAGATGTTTCTTTTAACGCCTTTGTAAGCTACAGTCCTCGGTTCCCTGCGGAAC
>NZ_JBFHGC010000159.1:0-5274 GCF_041583315.1 Ilyobacter sp.
AAAATCAGATGAAAATTTTTCATTTAATTTGAGAAAATTATTAAATAAGACAAATCCAAAAATAAAACCCATTATTTTAAAAAGTATTCTAAAATTTCCAATCAGATTAAAAAATTTAAAAGAATCCTGTCATAATAAGAACATAGAAGAAATAAGAAAATTTAATCATGAAATTTTAGGAACATACGGAAATTTAAATATGGCATTTATTTACGGAAAGGCAAAAAATATTTCAGCGGAGCTTAAAAAAGATAAGGTTAATTTTGAAAATATCATGTCTTTTATATCAGAGCTGGAAAATATGAATCGAACCTTGGAATATGACAGTATCTTCAAAGAATATTTAAATTTAAAAAATAAAAAATTAAGTATTCTTATAGCTGAAGATGTGGAAGAAAACAGAGATTTTCTGAGAGCTCTCCTAGAATCAGAGTCAGTAGAGCTAGTTTGTGTAGAAAACGGATTGCTGGCTTTAAAAAAATTACAGGAAAACAAATTTGACATTATTTTGTTGGATATTCAGATGCCGGTTATGGACGGTATTCAGACTTTACTGCATATAAAATCAAATTTTGAATTGAAAAAAATCCCAACCCTCGCTCTGACAGCTCAGGCAATCGTCGGTGACAAGGAAAAATACATTCCTCTGGGATTTGACGAATATATAACCAAGCCAATTAATGAACCTATATTCTTTAGTCATTTAGAACACTTCATAAACATGGAAAAGGAGGATTAGTAATGGTCAAGCTGCTGATTATAGAAGACTCTGAGGAAACCAAAGAACTTTTGAAAGTGATATTACACAACGAAAGCAATATTGAAATTTATGAAGCAAGCACACTAAAAGATGGAATGAAAATAATAACTCTTAAAAAGCCTAATATTATACTTTTAGATCTAAATTTGCCAGACGGAAACGGAAGTTATGTTTGTGAAAAACTAAGAAAAAACCCAAAATTATATGATAATCCTTTTATTTTAGCCATTACAGCAGATACCTCTCAGAGTAGTATAAACAAAAATCTCGAGTTGGGCTGTGACGATTATATAAAAAAACCATTTAATCAAAAGGAACTTTTAATAAGAATAAAAAAATTCATTAGAAGAGTCCCTGAAAAGAAACATGTACTGACATATGAAAAAATAAATGTTAATTTAAAAAATAAAAATGTTATTTATGATGCTGACAATATAACTCTTTCTAAAAATGAGTTTAAACTACTTACATTTTTTATAATAAATAAGGGACTTTTGCTGAACAGAGAGAGAATCTTGGACTATGTATGGGATGACAATCTAGAGATAAGCAGTAAAGCTGTAGACCAGTGTTTAAAAAGGCTCAGAAAAAAGATTCCATTATTGAATGATGCTTTAGTATCCAAAAGAGGATTTGGATATATCTTAAAATAAAAAGGATGAAAGTTATGGAAAATTGTAGTGATAATAATTCATTAGATATAGAGTTTTTCCAGATATTACAGGACAGATTGTCAAAAGAATTTCAAATAGCCAGTGTAATAACAGATGTCAATGGATTCCCCATAACAAAACCAAGTAATTTTACAGACTTTTGCGGAGAACACACCAGGAAAACCGAAATCGGTTCAAAAAAATGTATGCTTTGTGATTCTTACGGGGGAACAAAAGCCATGCTTCTGAAAAAACCAATCGTGTATAAATGCCATGCTGGTTTAATAGATTTTGCCAGCCCTATATTGATGGGAGATAAGCTCATCGGATGTTTTTTATGCGGTCAAGTCTTATCAGAAAAACCTGACAGAGAAAAATTTACAAACATATCCAAAGAATTCGGAGTAGACCCGGAAGTATATCTCAGTGCAGTGGATAAAATAAAAATACTTCCCTATGAAGAGATCGAGTATATTGCCAATTTCGTATATAAAATTTCATCTAAAATATCTGATTTCACTTATTATCAGGATGTAGGAAAGGCATCTAGTAAAAACTTGCAAAAGAGCACAGATGAATTTAATCTTTTTCTGGAAAATATAGAAAAAAAATCTTCTTCAGTGGACTCGGATTTCAAATGTGCAGTTAAGAATTTATTTCTGAGAATTTCAGATACACTGTTTAAAAATTTTGAAGTAGACGATAACAAAATATCATCAATAAATAACCATATAAGCTCTATCTCCAAGGAAACTTCAAAAATAAACACAAAATTGAAAGAAACAAAGGAAAACTTTGAAACCATGACTGCATCTTTGTTCACAGATAAAAAATAGTTAAATCTGTATACATATTTTTCAAATTCCATCTAAAAATCCGGTGAATATTCTGAATTCAGAATATTCACTTTTCTTTTGTCTGTAGGTTTTCAAGCTTTTATAATCTGAATAAGTTCAACTAAATGAAATATTGAAAAAAAGAATTAACAAAAATTAATAAAAATCTCATTGCAGAAAAGTTTTAACAGGAGTATAATTTTAAATTGTTAAACTACACTTTACAGGAGATGATTAATAATGAATTTAGGGCATTTTCAACCAAAGCTCTTTAAAATTATGTTTAAAGAAGGATATTCAAAAAATCAGTTCTTGAAGGATATCAACGCAGGAGTAGTAGTGGGAATAATAGCACTGCCTCTTTCTATAGCTCTAGCCATAGCATCTGGGGTAAAACCGGAGCAGGGCCTCTATACGGCAATCGTTGCAGGGTTTATCATATCATTCTTCAGCGGAAGCAGGGTTCAGATAGGCGGCCCCACAGGAGCCTTTGTGGTCGTCTTATCTCAGATCGTGGGACAGTACGGATATGATGGTCTCGCCATTGCAGGAATGATGGCCGGTGTTATTCTTATTCTTATGGGCTTTCTGGGCATGGGAACCATTATAAAATATATCCCCTACCCCGTCACAGTGGGATTTACCACAGGAATAGCCCTGGTTATTTTTTCAGGACAGATAAAAGATTTTCTGGGAGTAAGAGCTGACGGTCTACCGTCGGAATTTCACGAAAAAATTCATTTCTACATAAATAATATTCACAACATAAATTATTCAGCAGCCTCTATAGGCCTTATTGCCATTTTCATAATCATATTTTTTCCAAAAGTAAATAAAAAAATACCAGGTTCTCTGGTGGCAGTCATTGTCACTACCCTCCTTGTAAAATACATGAATATCCCAGTGGAAACCATAGGAAGTAATTTCGGAGAGGTACCCAATATGCTGAGGTTCCCATCTCTGCCATCTGCTGACTTTGCCACCGTAAAAAATCTAATACAGCCTGCTATCTCCATAGCAATCCTCGCAGGTATAGAATCCCTCCTATCTGCTGTAGTGTCTGACGGAATGATCGGAGGAAAACACAACTCAAACATGGAGCTTGTGGGACAGGGTATAGCCAATGTAATCTCCCCTATATTCGGAGGAATACCAGCCACAGGAGCCATAGCCAGGACAGCCACAAATATAAAAAACGGAGGAAGGACTCCTGTGGCAGGAATAGTCCATGCAATAACCCTCATGCTCATAATGCTGTTTTTCGGAAAACTTTCCGCCATGATTCCCATGGCTACCCTTGCAGCCATTTTGATAGTTGTCTCTTACAACATGAGCGAACTCACTTACTTCATAAAACTTTTTAAAAGTCCAAAAAGTGACGTATCAGTATTGCTTACCACCTTTCTTCTCACGGTGTTTATCGACCTCACAGTGGCTATAGAGGTGGGGATGATTCTTTCCGCCTTCCTTTTTATGAAGAGAATGGCAGATGTCACAGGCGGAAACTTTGTCACAGATGAAGTAATGGGTGAGGAACAGGATAACCTCTTTGATAAAAGTGAGGTTCCTAAGGGTATAGAGGTCTATGAAATACAGGGAGCCTTCTTCTTTGGTGCTGCAGACAAGTTCACCGAGATACTCTCTGATATCAACTATACTCCTGATGTTCTTCTCCTGAGAATGAGAGAAGTCAGTGTCATAGATGCCACAGGTCTGAGATCACTAGAGCACCTTGCAAATAAGTGCAGACACCAGGGAACCACCCTTGTTCTCTCTGGAGTCAAAAGTGTAGTCGTAAACCCCTTAAAAAAATCCGGACTTTTCAATCTCATAGGAGAGGATAAAATATTTCCAGATTATGACACATCCCTCTCTTTTGCAAAAGAACTTGTAAATAATCAAGTAAAATTAAAATTTTCTTAAAGAATTTACATTTTTAAGGATTATGAGGTAATATATAAATTACATTGATTTTTAACATATAATTACAGGGGAAGATTATGAAAAACGGAATACTGAAAGAACAGAATAGGATATTTAAGACATTAGCCATTTTGGCAATCATAATTTCATTCCTAATTAAATTTTTTGTTACAGAGCCTAGAGAAGAAAAATTCAGAAGAGAAATTGAAAACATAGAAATCAGCCGTGTAGAATCTATTCTTTTGAAAGATCAAAATGTATTAAAGAACAACCTGAGTAATCATTCCATGTGGCTTGACCTCCACAGGGCAGTTATAAAAAAAGACATTAATTTTTTAAAGAACTGCTTTGATCCCATATATCTCGCTACTTTCAATCTGGATTATATAGGATTTTTTGACCTGTCAAAGGATGAACTCTGGTCTGTTAAAAATGCAAAACTTTATTATGAAACAGGGGAGTTCGTCAAAAATAAAGCAGAAGATATAATCAATCTTCAGTGGGATGATAAATTAAAAAATTACAACAAAATAGACATGATAAAATATAACGGTAAAAGTTATGTTTACGGTATTCATTTTATACTGGACAATATAAAAAATGATAGACCTGCAGGTTATCTGATATTTCTGAGAGAGATAAATAAAAAATATATCCAGCGTTTGTCAGAGGGAACAGGATTTGAATTCAGTCTCATGTCAGAAAAAAATATGGAAAAGATATTTCAGGAAACTCCAGATAATAAAAACTTCCCAATGGAAAGACCTTTTATCAGAGAACCCCGAAGAAATCTTTTATTTCACCCTAAACCTCCAGGTGAAAGGAATATGCTTATTCCTTTTTACGGACTTGATAACACCCCTGTTTTCATAATAAAAATGGGTATGGACAATATGGTTCCTAAAAATAACGCTCTTCCTCACCTTACAGAACTTATACTTATTTCTCTGATTATACTTATAATATTTTTTACCAATATGCGTATCAAGACCATAACAAGACCAGTAATAAAACTTCATAAGCACATGGAGAATATCAATGACTTTTCCAGCCTGGAACCTGTGAAACACGAAAAAAACAGCAATGAGATCGATGCTGTAAT
>NZ_JBFHGC010000160.1:0-5227 GCF_041583315.1 Ilyobacter sp.
GCTCAAAGCGGATCATGCTGCCAAACTGAGAAAAAAAGTAAAAAGTGATACAAATTTCAGATATATTAATAATTATAATGTTTCAGTTTTTAAAAATGCTCCAGGACAGCATAATTTTGTTTTTTCCCTGGAAAAATCAAAAAAAAATGATGATTTTGAGGTTATAGATGAGGAGAAAAGATATGTTTCGAGAAATTCTCTTATATATAACAGTATCGAAAAAATCATTCTGGCTTCAGCAGATGATTTAAAAAACCTGAAAAAAATATACAGCAACAGAACCCATGTGTTGGGAGAGTTGATTAATATTAATCAGGGGATTGTCAGCGGGTGTGATAAAGCATTTGTATTTAAAGAGTATCAGGAGAAATTTTCTCAGTATTTAAAACCCTTTTATAAAAACAAGGATATTCATAAGTATAAAGTGGAAGAATCCAGTGAGTTTTGGATACTTTATATGAATAAATATACTGAAGTTTGTGAAAGTGTTCTGAAGCATCTGGAAGAATACAGAGAAAAATTGTCTTCTAGGAGAGAAGCTAAAAATGGGAAAATCAACTGGTGGGAACTTCAGTGGGCACGGGACACCAAAATTTTTAATCAGCCAAAAATAGTAGGAAGGCAGAGAAGCAGAGAAAATAAGTTTGCATATACAGAGAAAGAATTTTATGGAAGTGCAGATATTTATTACCTCACTAAAAAATCTGAAAATATAAATCTTTTATATATTTTAGGCTATTTAAATTCCAGTTCTTTTTATAACTGGTTTAGATACAACGGTAAGGTCAAAGGATATAACCTTGAGTTATATTCCACCCCTTTGAAAGAAACTCCTATTTATTATCCGGAGAATCCGGAGAAACTCCGGTATATTGAAAAAATGGTCCAGAAGCAGATGGTTGAATATGATGAAGAAATTCAAAATAAAATAGACGGATATTTTAGAAATCCATATTAAAAAAGGGCGCCTAGGCACCCTTTTTTAATATTTTTAAGATATTTTAACACCCTTGATATCATCTAAGTCAAATTTTAATGAGAAGAAAATTGGAGATTTTTCAGGACACCCTTTTTCATTTGATTGCTTAATATCGTTAATATCCATATCGAGAATATCACCTTTCTCAAAACTTCTTAATTTACAATTTCTACATTTTTCTAGTGCAGGATTATAGCAACCATATCCTTCTAAGAGGAGATTGTTGTTCTCAATAAGATAAACAAGTTTTGCCTCCCTATCGAAATCCCTTGGAAAATTAATACTTAAAACCATTTGTCCCTCCTTATCATATTAATCTTAAAGAGATATTACTCCATAAACTGAACTTTCCTTCATTTTTGACACTTTTTTTTCAGGATCACATACCAAGGATTGTTAAAACTGGTTTGAAAGAAGTAAAAAAATGAGAAGTGACACCGGATATGGTACTTCCGATTTAAACATGAAATCAAACATTCGTCTGATACGGTAAAATATTGAGACTAATTCCTTTCAACAATAAGCGAGTAATAAGATTTCTTAGTCTCCCCTGTGTTAATATCAAGTAACTCTGGTTCATGTTCTGTTACTTTAAAATTAAGGAGATGTTCTTTTATATCTTCAGCTTCAAAAATATGAGGTTCCAATTCGACTTTATTGTCACTTTGGAAGCGGATAACAATTTCTTTGTTATTAACCATACATCTTTTAGATTCAGGTTTTAATAACTCATATCCGAATTTTTCAAGTTGCTTACTTAACTCATCTATCAAAGCCATCTTTAACACCCCCTCTATTATAATGTTTCTCCATGAACATTAATTTTCCTTTAAAAAATCAAAAACCTTTCTATTTATTTAGAAAGGTTTTTTTTGATGGAATTATTCATTTCTGAGGGCATCTATCGGGTTCATGTGGGCTGCTTGTCTGGCAGGATAAACTCCGAAAACAAGTCCTATCAGAGTGGATATAAAAACAGATGCTATCGTTACATTTGCAGATAATATAGGTTCTATTCCGGAAATTATTCCGAAAATTTCAGATGCTGCAAATCCGATAAAAATACCTATAGCCCCACCTGAAAGAGAGAGTACAATCGCTTCAGTCAAGAACTGAAAAAGGATGTCTCGGTTTTTTGCCCCTATAGCTTTTCTGATACCTATCTCTTTTATCCTTTCTGTGACACTTACGAGCATTATATTCATTACTCCTATTCCGCCTACGAGGAGGGATATAGAGGCCACGAAGGTGACAAAGATATTCAGTGTTGATAATACTTCATTGAATGAGCTTCCCCGGGAGACCCTCTCTTCATATTCATATATATCGGCGACATTTTTATTCTCCAGTTCTGTTATGATATTGGAGAGTAGGACCTGGGATTGTGTCGGATTAGAAGCCTTTACCAGTATAGAGGAATATTCATCAATTCCCAAAATCCTTTCTGCAAGAGGAAGAGATATTCTACCAAATGACGGCATAAATCTGCTGAGTCCCAGCTGGTTCATCCCAGCATCAGGATGCTGGAAGACACCTACAATTGTAAAGGCCACTGTTTTCTTGAGTTCCCTGAAGTTCACAGATATTTTTTTTCCCAGGGGGTTTTCTTTTCCGAAGACCTTACCTGCAGTGATGTTGTCTATCACAATAACCGGTACTTTTTCTTCGTATTCACTTGAGAGAATAGCTCTTCCCATGGTATAAGTCAGTTCATCTATAATCTCGTATCCTGGGGTTGTACCGAAGATAGCCCCACGGAGGTCTTGATTTTTAAGGTTTTTAAAATCAACTCTTTCAAAAACATAGGGAGAAAGAGCTTCTAAATTTTCAGTATTTTCCAGGATAGACACGTCACTGCTGTTTAGAGCGAAAGCACTCCTGTAATTGTCATGTTCTGTGTCTACGGATATTTCATAAACTCCAAATCCACTTTTGGCAAGGGAACCTGTTATTTTTTTCTGTCCCCCTTTACCGATTGCTGACATTGCAATGACAGAAGATATTCCTATTATAATTCCAAGCATTGTGAGAAGAGACCTCATCTTGTTGGCAGTAAGTGATTGCAGGGCACTTTTAAAAGTCTCTATAAAATTCATGGTCAATCACCTCATCTTTAATCAATTTACCATCTCGGAAACGGATAATTCTTTTACAGTGAGCGGCTATGTTGTCTTCGTGGGTAACCATTACAATAGTTACACCAGTTTGGTTAAGTTCTTTAAAAATAGTTAGCACCTCTTCTTCGGATTTTGAATCAAGGTTACCAGTGGGTTCGTCTGCCAGAATGATACTTGGGTTGGTCACTAGTGCTCTTGCCAGGGCAGCCCTCTGTCTCTGTCCACCGGAAAGTTCATTTGGCCTGTGATCTAGTCTGTCTCCTAGTCCTACGCCTTCCAGGGCTTTCACAGCCATTTCTTTTCTTTTGTGTGCATGTACACCTGCATATACCAGTGGCAGCGCCACATTTTCCCAAGCTTTTAATTTTGGCAGGAGATTGAAGGACTGAAAGACAAATCCTATTTTTTTATTTCTGATCTCAGCAAGCTGATCGTCATCGAGATCCTCTATATTGACCCCAGACAGGTTATATTCTCCCACAGATGTCTGATCCAGACAACCCAAGATATTCATCATGGTGGACTTACCACTTCCGCTCGGTCCCATTATTGCCACAAATTCCCCCTCTTTTACGGTAAATGACACGTTATCCAGGGCTTTCAGAGAAATATCTCCTGTTATATATGTTTTTTCGAGGTTATTGATTTCTATTACATTTTTTCTGGTAGAATACTTCATGTTACACCCCTAACTTTTTTTCTTTTTTTGAGCATCATTCACGCCGATCTTTACTTTGGTGCCTTCAAGAAGAACTTGATCGGGATCTTTCAAAATAGTAATATTCTCATCTAAGCCTTCCACAGATACAATGCTGCTGTTATTCGTCTTTAGATCTATATATTTCTTTTTTACGGTGGAATCTGACTGAAGCTCAAAAACATAGAATCCTTTTTTATCTTCCAGAACAGATATTCTCGGTATGGATATACTGTCTTTATCTACATAAGAGATTATTTCTACCTTTACATTAAATCCCGGACGAAGCTGTGCAGGGATATTTTCTAAAGTTATTTCTACTTCGACATAAGCCTCAGTGCTGCTAGAAGAAGATGAGCTTTGATTTGAGGAGTTTGAAGTTGTAGCCGTAGACAATGTAGAGATTTTGCTTATCCTGCCTTCAAAGAGCTCCTTATAAGCTTCAGGGGCTATTCTCACAGGCTGACCTACTGAGACTTCGTTTATACTGTATTCCGGCACCTCTGCCATGATTATCATATCAGAGAGGTCTGCTATTTCAAAAAGCTCTACCTCTGTATTTACCCTGTAGTTTTCTTCGGCTATCATGGAAATAATAGTTCCGTTAAACGGGCTTTTTATTTCGTCTAGCATCTTGGAAAGTTCCTCTTTGAAATCTTCTATTTTTAAAAGAGAGGTTTCTATATCAAACTGGAGATTTTCTACTTCTACTTTGGAAGCTCCTCCTATTTTAAAAAGTTCCCTCTTGTTTTCCAAATCTCTTTGGAGTTTTTTCAGAGCGATCTCCTCTTTTTTTAGATTTCTGATGACAGTATTTTTATCTTCAGCATCAAAGGTCATGATCGTCTCGCCTATTTTTACATAATCTCCTTCGCTGTAGTATACTTTATCCACTTTGAGACTTCTGTCTGCATAGACAAGTTTTGTATCTCTTGCCTCTATAATTCCGTCTGCTTCTACTATTTTTTCAAAGTCAGACCTTTTGACTTTATATACAGAATAGCTTCTTTTTGTCTCTTCAGAAAGGATAGTCCTTTTGTAAAAAATAAAACCTGTAATCCCTAAGAGAAAAATAGCTATTATGATGATTGTTTTTTTGAGTTTCATTGTTACCTCCTGTACTTTATTTCGTAGATAAGGGCATTGACTTCGTTTCTTTTTCTTTCCAGATCTATTGAGTTTTCTATATACTCATCATATTTTTCTGCATAATTTATGTATGAATCACTTCCCTGCTCATATCTCATTTTATATATTTCATATTTCATTTTAAAAAGCATATTTTCTCGCTCCAGGTTTTTGAGCTCCTTCATCAGAGAAAAATATCTGTTTTCAAAATCCTTTTTGAGATTTTTACTTTCTTCTACTTTTTTATTTTTTTCAAGTTCTAACTCTTGAATTTCAACCTGGTATAAATTACTCGTATCATCATAC
>NZ_JBFHGC010000161.1:0-5202 GCF_041583315.1 Ilyobacter sp.
CCTATCACTCTTCTTATATCTTCCCCAAATTGTTTCTCCACAATACTTTCGAGATCGATATCAATTCCATTTTCACTAGGCATAAGCATTACATAAATGTCGTTAGATTCTAAAGTCCCGGCTTTAGAAGGTTTGTTAATAGTCATATCCTTCACCTCTTAAATCTATTTAGTTAAAGTCAATAGACCTCACTATACTTTAATGTAGAAATATAAATTTTTCAAATTATTCCTGATTTATTTTTTATTACTATGAATACTAATTTCAGAAAATTATTAAACAACTATTGTCAAAGAAATTATATAATGGAAAAAAGTAGTCCTAGAACTACTTTTTCATCCATATATTATGACTACTTTCTTCTGTTGATAAGTGCCATTACTCTGTTCATCTCGTTGTTAACGATCATGAACCCTTCATCTACACCCATTCCAGGTTTAGCAAGTACTTGTAGTGCTCCACAAGCCATTGCTATGTTAGTAGTTACTTCAGCAGATCTGTTTGTTTCGTTACAAGTTCCTCCAGAATAAGAACCTATACCTTTTTCGTTACAGTAAAGGATCGCTTCAGCAATATTATTTACTCCTCCTAAATCCGGAGTTTTTATTTGAACTACGTGCCCAGCTTTGTTATCAGCAAATAGTTTGATATCTTCTAAAGTATTGCACCACTCATCTGCAACAAGCTCTACATTTATACCTCTTGCATCTACTTCAGCTGTTAGAGCTGCTAATGCTTCGATTTGTTTGTCTCTGTCATCTACGTCCATAGGACCTTCTATTCTTAGTGCAAAAGGCTTAGCAGCTTCTTCTAATGTTGCGATATAGTCAGCCTGAGCTTTTATATCCTGGTCAAATGCCATTCCGATAGTTCCATATACATCTATGTGGAATATTGGACTATAGTTTTCGTCTGTTCTTAGAGCTATTACTCTGTCTCTTAACCATTCTACGTAGTTTTTAAGTATAGAACCATCTACACCTAATTTAGTTTCAACGTTGTTGATAAGTGCATGTGGCATTACGTCTGCACCTTTTATTATCATTTTATCCGCGTTCATTTTTCTGTCATCACCAGACTGAGTGAAAATAGGTCTTTTAGTTACTTCTAGACCTGTAGAATATTCCTCTCTTATAACTTCAGCCATAGTTATTTTTTTAGATTTAGCAACTGCATCTAAGATTGTCTGTGTGATTCCGTATCTAATAGCTGTATGTAATTTCTTACCGTCGATTTCCATTCTGTCGATCTCTTCAGCTAATTCTCTAAAAGTATTTAATTCTCTTCCGATTAATTTAGGAGCGATTTTTTCCATTATTACAGGAATGAAATCTGCTGCTAGGAACAGAGGATCTCTTCCCCCTGCACCAGAGTATTGTACTGCTGCACAGTCTCCGTGAGATACTTGACCATCTTCTAAAACGAACATAACTGAAATCGATTCTCCTGATTGTCTTATGCTCGTAAATCCTGGAGTTACAGCCTCTCCGATGTAGTTCATTCCATCAATTGCTGCTCCGTTTTTTATAGCTTTTTGGTCATCAAAGTAAAATCCAGTTCTTCCTTCTGCACATACGATATCTATAATTTTCATTTATATCCTCCCAGATAAAATTATTTTCAAATCAAAATTTCCAATATTTATGGGAGTCCTTTCAGACTCCCTTAAAATAACAATCCTATACTACTCAGGTCTTCCAATAAGTTTACCTTTTGATACAGCAAATATATCGTCTACAGTTAGTTGGAATCCAACTTCTCTTCCTTCGAATGCAGCTCTTGCTTCTAGGGCAGACTTGTTGAAATCAATGATTTCTTGTGAGAAAGGAACATTTCCTACTTCTAAGTATCTTATTCTTCCTTGGTTGTCTCTTGCTGGAAGCATTTTTCCTGCATTATACATAGATGGAGCGAATGGAATATCTATAACTCCTTGCTCAATTGCTTTAACTGTACCTACAGCTAAATCTCCGTTTCCTAATTCAGAAACTTTATCCATGATAGCTTTAACTTCTTTTTTGATAAGAGCAACTTCAGCAGTTAACTCTTCAGAATCAGAAAGTTTTTGCCCTTCTAGTAAGTTAAGAACCATTTTAGTAGCTTTTATCCCTTCAGCATTTGCCTCTTTTGTAGGGATTCCTATTGCTTCGTGAGGAGTTTTTACTATTACCTTTGTAGCTCCTGAAAGTGCTGCAGTAACAGATGCATTTGAGATAACTCCGAATGCTTTTGCTTCATCTTCAGGGAATCCACCCATCCATTGATGGAATACTGTAGTTATCATCATGTTCTCATAACCCATCTCTGCACAGTACTCTTCAGCCTGTTCTCTTAGAGCTCTTATTGCAGCGACGTCTTGTACTAAGTTTCCACACTGTCCATATCCTAGTGTTATGTTTTTTACTCCTTGCTCAGCAGCTAAAACACACTCAAGAATTTGAACTACGTTTGACATACTTGGCGGAACAAGTGTTCCAGTTAATGGTCCGAAAGGCTCTCTGTTTATTGATACTCCCTGCTCTTCATACCATCCGATTAGTCTGTCAACATACTGCCAGTCAAGAAGTGTTCTTTCTAAAGAAACTGATTTTGCATAAGGAATGTTGTAAGAAATTCCTCCACCTTCATTTGAAGTAAATCCAGCAGCGATCATTATTTCAGAAAGTAATCTTGCATCTGGAGTTCCGTGTCTCAACTGAAGAGGAAGGTTTACAGATTCTACTACCTTTCTACATCCTTCTACCCCATGATTTACACCTGGAAATCCGTTAAGTAGAGATCTTCCGGCTCTTCTTGATTCAATTATTCCTCTTTCGCACTCTTCATATTTATTTTGTCTAGTATAAGAATCTATTGTTGAAGGAAGAAGGTCTGCTCCCCCTTTATTATCTAGAAAGTTAAGAAGTTCAATATGCTCGTCAATAAGTGCAACTCCCGCTCTTGGCTGTGCTAGAGTTATTCCTCTCTCTTTTGCATCTACTAGCTTCTTTGCAAAGTTCTTGTGATCAGGTAATGCTTTATGGTAAGCTACAGCCTCATCAAGATTAACATCTGCTCCTGTTGGCCATTGCTTTAGTACCTCTTCTCTTACCTTCATGAACTCTTCTTCTGTCCACCTATTAAACTTTAACTTCATTACGTTAGCCTCCTTAATTAGCTTCTACTAAATATTTTTTCATAATTCTGACTGCCATATCTGGCATATCCTGAGCAAACAGTCCCATAGCCGAAAGTATATACGATTTGTCTATTAAGAATTTTGGATTTTTAGGTCTCAGATATATAGGTTCACTAGAATCAAAATTTCCAGCCTTTAGTATATGAGAAGGATTCTCACTATGGACAATTACTCCTCCTGTACCGATTATATAAGGCGCTTCCATCAAATCTTTACCAACCTGGTGATACATCGTCCCCATCGGAGTATAGATGCATTCCAAAAATCCACAGTGTCTCTTCATAGCTAATTCCGTGGCAGCTTTTGCCATCGATTCATCAAATTTCAAATCCTCTTCACTAGAAGGAACCATTTTTATGTTGTCATGCCTGTAAAGGCATCTGTCTTTTATGTCAATTTCTCTTTCTAAATCTCCTAGATAGTTCCTTAGCTTTTTAGTTCCTGCTGCTTCTAATAATGAGAGGGCTGAATATCTCATTCCCAGGTCTCCCTCTACACTTCTCTTAGAGTAAGGATCTTCTAGTCCCTTCATTACCACTCCAGGTTGTGAAGGTTCTCCTTTTCCTATAGAGTGTATATCTGTGGTCGCACCACCTATATCTACTATTATAAGATCTCCTAGTCCTGCTTCTTCATCAGTACCGTCTGCCAGGACCTCAGCAGCTTTCAGAACAGCAGCAGGAGTTGGCATTACTATATCTCCTACCAGTTCTTCTGCATTTTTAAGTCCTTTAGCTTCTACAATTTTATTCATAAAAACTTTTCTGATCTCTTCTCTTGTAGGCTCCACATTGAGTTTTTTCAGCTGTGGTAAAACGTTATCAGCTATCTGATAGTCGACGCCGGTTCCTTTAAATATCTCTTCGATTTCATCTACAGCTGATTTATTACCAGCTACGACTACCGGAACCCCTATACCAAATTCAACGATCATCTTTGCATTATGAATTATGCACTCTTTGTTTCCACCGTCGGTTCCCCCTGCTAACAGGATTATATCTGCACTAGAGTCTTTAATCTCCTGCATCTCCCTGTGACTCAGTTCATAAGAATAAGTTTTCATTACTCTGGCCCCGGCTCCAAGTGCTGCCTTTTTTGCCGCTTCCACTGTGAGATCAGGAACTAGTCCGATGGCAAACATCTTTAGTCCCCCTGCAGCAGATGAGCAGGCTATTTTTTTTACAAAGTCAACTTCATCGAAATTAACTTTTTTACTTATTTCAGTTTTCAGACTTTCAAAAGCCCTGTTGTAACCTACCATAATATCATCTTCTATTGTGGTGATATCTTTAGCGGTTGCTAAAATTACTTCGCTATCTATATCTATAGCTGTAAGCTTCGTGTAGGTGCTCCCAAAATCTATAGTAAGATATACTTTCATAAAAAATCATCTCTTTTCTATATTCTTTTAAATTTAGCTACACATACAGACTAGTGTTATGCGATTGATAAATCTTTTTTAAGGTCTTCTGCTGTGATTTCAATGGCAGTTCCAGGAGCATATACTCTGTCGAATCCCATAGTTTCAAATCTCTTTTCAACATCTTCCCAAGTTTGTTTTCCAACTACTATGTTTCCGCCAACATAAAGAACGATATCTTTAAGACCAGCTTCGTCACACTTTTCTCTCATCCCTTGACAGTCTAGTTCTCCGTGACCGTAAAGTGAAGAAACAATTATTGCGTCAGCATTTGTTTCCACAGCTGCGTTTATAAAGTCCTCTTGAGGAGATAAAACTCCTATGTTCACAACGTCAAATCCTTGCTTCACTAATACGTGATCGATAATTTTGTTTCCTACAGCATGACAGTCAGATCCTATTACTCCTATTACAACTTTCTTTCCATTTTTCTTCATAACTTCGATTGCCTCCCTGTTTTATAAAAGAACTTTTTGTTTGGTATGTTAATTGTTTTATGTCTCTCTATACACAGAGTATACTCTTTTTTTTTTATTATGCAACAACTATTTATTTTTTATATAGAAACTATTGAGCCTTTCTATTCGGTATATCCAGAAGGCTC
>NZ_JBFHGC010000162.1:0-5168 GCF_041583315.1 Ilyobacter sp.
AGGGCAAGACCTATCCCCTGGGCTGTACCGCCCTCTACCTGAACCCTTGCAAGATTAGGATTTATAGGGGTCCCGCAGTCCACCACTGACAGAAAATCCAAGACCTCTATATCCCCGGTTTCTGGGTCTACCTCTACTTCTGCAAATCCTGCTATAAAAGGTGGCGGAGATTTCTCTCCTCCCCATGTACCTGTAACAGTTATCTGATTTCTACCTTCAAAGGATATGAGCCTGTTAGCGAGGTCATCCAGCTGGATTTTTTCACCGCTTTCCGCCTCCACACAGTCTCCGTTAAATAAAATCTCATCCTCTGAAACTTTCATTATTTCAGAAGCTCCTTTTATTATCTCAGCTCTCATCTTGTTTGCAGCTATTATCACTGCATTTCCAGTGACATAGGTACCACTCGAAGCATATGCCCCAGGATCATAAGGGGATACATCTGTATCAGCCGAATTTAATATTATCTTATCTATACTGCATTCCAGCACTTCTGCAGCCATCTGAGTCAGTACAGTATCACTTCCCTGACCCATGTCAGTAACTCCCACAAACAAAGTATAAGTCCCGTCATCCCAAAGTTTTATGGTCGCTGCTGCCGTATCCAGACCTGCTATACCAGAACCCTGCATGGTCACAGCCATCCCTGCTGCTCTTATTTTTCCGTTTTCCATTACTCTGGCCTGGTGCTTTTCATCCCATCCAAAAATTTCCTTACCTTTTTCCACACACTTTTTTATATCTCCGCTTACTATATAGTTATCAGGTGAAGGCTCCACCAGGTTTTTCTCTCTGATTACTGTAGGATCCATCCCCAGTTTTTTTGCAAGTTCATTTATTGCAGACTCTACTGCAAAAGTTCCCTGAGTAGCTCCATAACCTCTGAAGGCTCCTGCAGGCATAGTATTTGTGTATACGATTTTACCATCATATCTCACTGCGGCCCTGTCGTATAGGGGTGAGGTTTTAAATGCCACTAATTTTGTCACTGTGGGAGCATGTTCTCCATAGGCTCCTGTATTTGAAAGTATATCTATACTAAATCCTTTTATATTCCCTTCCAGATCAGATCCCATTTTGACCTTGAGTCTCATACCGTGTCTCGACGTTGTACAGGTGTGAGTCTCTCTTCTGTTGTATATCAATTTGGCAGGTTTACCGGTTTTGAGAGTTACAATGGCAGGAAATATTTCTGTAGCAGCTGTCTGCTTTCCTCCGAATCCTCCGCCTATTCTGGGTTTTATTACTCTTATCTTACTTCTAGGAATCTCTAGAGCCCTTGCCAGATGCCTTCTTACATGAAAAGGTATCTGAGTAGAACTTATTACACAGAGCCTTCCGTTGGCATCAAGGTAAGTGGAAGTTCTGTAGGTTTCCATCATGGCGTGAATCTGAGGCTGAGTATAATAAGTTTCCTCTACTATCATATCACTCTCTCTGAAGGCTTTTTCCACATCTCCGTCTTCTATGATAAAGCTAGATGCTATGTTTCTCTCTCTTTCCATTCCGATATCAAAGTTTTGATGAATTTCTTCAGTATGAACTAAAGTAGGATTATCCAGGGCTTTTTCATAGTCAAGTACAGCATCTAAAACGTCATATTCTACTTTTATAAGTTTCATGGCCTTCATTGCCGTCTTTTCATCTACAGCTGCTATTATGGCAACCTCGTCTCCTACATATCTCACATAATCATCCAGTATTCTCCTGTCATAAGGAGATGGCTCTGGATACGACTGTCCTGCCAGTGTAAACCTCGTTTTAGGAACATCTTCATGAGTGAGAATACACTCTACACCTGGTACTTTCTCTGCTATGCTTTTGTTGACACTTATTATTTTTGCTGAGGCGTGTGGACTTCTCAGTATTTTTATTATGAGAGGGTTGTTGTTTATATTGAGATCATCAGTATAGACAGGTCTTCCGGTTATTACCCCTATACCGTCTACTTTTTTTATCCCCTGACTTACTATTTTCATCTAGTTCTCTACCCCCATATATTTTTTTATAGCTCTTAGCTGAGATACGTAGCCTGTACATCTGCACAGATTTCCGTTTAGATAATGCACTATCTCCTTCTCAGTGGGATTTTCCAACTCTTTTTTCATGGCAAGCACCGTCATGGTAAATCCCGGAGCACAGAATCCGCACTGCTCCGCTCCCTCTCCAGCCATAAATTCTGCAAATTCCAACGCATCTTTTTGCAGAGCTTCTATGGTAGTTATATTTTTTCCGGCAGCCCTTACACTCAGAGTAGAACATGACAATACTGGCTTACCTTCTACCCATACTGTACATAGTCCGCAAGATCCTGTATCACAGCCTTTTTTTACACTTAAAAATCCATATCTTCTCAGTGTATCCACAAGATATTCATCACATTCTACACTGAAGTTCATTTTTCTTTCGTTTACTATTACATCTATATTCATTACATTACCTCCGTTAGAGCTCTCTTCAGCATAACCTTGCAGACAGCCTTTCTGTATTTTCCAGTGGCTCTCATGTTATCTCCGAAAGTGAGCTCTTCTGAAGCTGTTTCACAGACAGCCTGTATATTTTCATTGCTCAGACCCTCTGTTTTAAGGATTTCCATAGCCTTTGTTGCCAAAACAGCCCTTCCAGGCCTTGCTCCCACAGCTATCCTTATGTTTCCGTCTATATTGGCAGCCACTACATTTAGGATTGCATAGTCACTTTTTGTCTTTCTTATCGTCTGAAAGTTTCCCTTCACAGGACTCTTTTTTATCAGTATTTTTACCAGCACATCCTTTTTTATATCTGATTCTAGGAATTTTTCCAATGAGATCTCTCCCCCGTTAAAAAGAACAACCGATGCATCTAGAGCCAGCAGTGCCGGGATGAAATCTGAAAATCCGTATTTGGAGAATACCGTAGCTCCAGCAGTTACTACATTACGTAGCTGCACCCCCACTATGTCCTCTACAGAACGAGCCACTATTCCGCTGAAGTTTCTTTTTAAAATATCACTTACCTCGATATCTCTGAATGTTGTCATGGCACCTATTTCAATATTATCCTCGTTTTCTCTTATAAAGCTCAGATCCAGGGATGACAGATCAATGGCTGTAGCCAGATGTCTGTTTCCCATCCTCATGTAAGCCGTGCCTCCCAGTATCGCATTGTTTCTGTTTTTTGTAAGCACATCATATGCTTCTTCCAAAGACGAAGCCAACAGATATTTTGAAAAAGTAAACAATTTTAAACCTCCTACCTAAAACCATATAATAAAAAACACCTATCTCTTCATTTTAAAGTGAAGAAAATAGGTGTTTTATTCCACTATTTTTCTCTTCACTCATAGGTAAGTTATTTTCGGCAACTTTGTAGAAACGCCTGACCATATCACAGGCATATATGAGTGTAATCATTTTAAAATATTATAACATGAAGGAAGAATTTTAACAACTTCACAAGATATTTCCACTTGTAAATCTAATTTTTAATTGTTATTTTCCAAAGTAGAAGTTGGGTTTTATCCCTGCACTCTTACTTTTTTTACTTCTGACATATGTCTGCCGCTTCCTTGATTTTTCACCTTCAGTATTTCGGCCATTATTCCAAGAGCTATTTCATTAGGCTCACCTGTTGATATATCCAATCCCACAGGGGAATAGACTTTTTCCAGGTATTCTTCCTTCACTCCTTCATCTATGAGGTCTTTGTATGTTTCTATTATTTTTTTCCGGCTCCCTATCATCCCGATATAAGCTGCAGTTCTTCCTGTTACTGCCCTCAGGGCATCCTTATCGTAGGAATGTCCCCTTGTTACGATCACCACATAGGAACCTTCATCCAGAGCATACTTTTCAAGTATTTCCCCTATACTTCCATGAAGAAGTTCGTCTGCCTGGGGAAATCTTTTTTCGTTGGCATACTCTTCTCTGTCGTCTATTACAGTAGTATACATATTTAGAAATTTCCCCAGCTTATACAGTTCCTGTCCTAGATGTCCGCCACCTACAATTATCAGCTTCTTTCTTTTTTCAAATATTTTTATATACCCACTTACTTTTCCCCCACACTTCATGTGGAGTTCTCCCTCTTCCACCAGTTCAAACTCAAACTTTCTGTTTTTGCTTTCCTCTATAGCTTCCAAAGCAGAGCTTATCACCTGATATTCCAAATTTCCTCCGCCGATTGTTCCCGCTATACTCCCGTCTTCAAATACTCCCATGAGAGAACCTGCCTTTCCGGGACTGGAACCCTCTACATCTATCAAGGTTACAAGAGCTGCTTTCTCACCTTTCTCTATTCTTTTTGATATCTCCGTCATTAGTCTGCCTTCCATATTTACCCCTCCCCATTTCAGCTTTTATTCATTTTTTTAATATTTTTTATTTGATTTAAATTTAATTTTATATATTTAAATTATTGAATTTATTCATATAAAACACTTTAAAATTTTAATTTTTTTAAACAATTCAATATTTTTACTTTAAATAATTATATCGTAAATCCAAAATTTGAACAAATAAATACCTTAAAAAACAATTTATAATTGAAGTTTTATTATCCCAGCTAAAAAAATTATCCTAAAAAATTGTGACCATCTATGATATTATATATTAATTTCTCGGTCACAATATACAGCGTATATACATCATGGCTTTAATCATATATTATTTGAAAATGCTAATACTAGCATTATTCAGCTTTATTGTATATTATGTATGTAGTGCATTTTAATGTTTAATTTACTATTGTTCAATTAATTTTTCAAAATATAAACAAAACTTTTTAATAAGTTTCCAATAGAATTAAATAAGATCTTGGAGGGGCATTTATGGAAGAAAAGGTACTTTTTGTTAAAAAATTATGGTGTAAGGGGTGCGGAATCTGTGTGGAATTCTGTCCAAAAGATGTTTTGGATATGAAAGACGGAAAAGTCAATGTAAAAGATATCAGCGCATGTATCAAGTGTAATATGTGTGGAAAACTATGTCCAGATTTTGCAATCGGTATTAGGAGGAATGGATAATGAGTCAAATTAAATTTATGCAAGGTAATGAAGCGTGTGTTGAGGGTGCCATCGCTGCTGGAATGAAATTTTTTGCAGGATATCCTATCACACCGTCTACTGAAGTAATGGAAAAATCTGCTGAAATGCTTCCTAGAGTTGAAGGGAAATTTATTCAGATGGAAGA
>NZ_JBFHGC010000163.1:0-5164 GCF_041583315.1 Ilyobacter sp.
ATAGTACCACCACCTGATATATCGTAGTCATCCACAATAACAAATCTACTCGTATTTTGAATATGTTTGTTTTCGTCGAAAGCAATCGGATTTTGAGTTTTAAGGATACATTCAGCAACATCATTTCTATCAATCTGTTCTTTGTTTACATTTGTAAGAGTAGATGCATCTATAACCCGTTTGATTTTTTCGATCTCAACCTTTACTTTGGCGTTCCCAATTTTTAAAAAATAGCTTTTACCTTTTATCATTGGAGATCTTCCAAGCCAAAATAAATTTACTCTTATTCTTGTGGCAACTTTTGGGTTGGAAAATCCAACTTTTGCTGCCATTTCCCCTCTTGTTATGTAGATTTGCTCTTTAAGGGTAAATCCGGTTGAATAACCTGCCGTTACGTAGTTTTGAGTTTTCCTATTAAACGCCTCAATTGATTTTACAGTACTTCTTTTTCCAGACGGATAAAATACCACCTCATCTCCAACTGAAAGCTTACCTGTTTCTATAGTTCCGGCTACTATTCTTCTATTGTCACCATCTTTTGTAAATTTATAAACATCCTGAACAGGCATCCTAAATGGTTTATCATCAGAAGTTTCTGCTATCTGGAAATTGTCTAGGATGTTGATAACGGTATTCCCATTATACCAGGGAGTATTTTCGGACTTCGTAGTAATATTATCACCTACCATACCGCTGATTGGAATAAAACTATCTGGTTCAACATTTATTTCTCTCAAAAAACCAGTATATTCTTTTACTATTTTATCAAATACATTTTTGTCGTAATTTACAAGATCCATCTTATTTACAAGAACTGAAATTTGGTTTATTCCCAACATCGAAAGAAGATATCCGTGTCTTTTGGAGTTTTCTTGTATCCCTTCATTGGCATCTATTACAAGAAGAGCAGATTCTGCTCTTGAAGCTCCTGTGACCATGTTTTTTAAAAATTCTATATGCCCTGGAGCATCTATTATTATATATTCTCTATTTTCTGTCTGAAAAAAACATCTTGCTGAATCTATAGTTATACCTTGGGCCTGTTCATCCTTTAGCGCATCCAATAAAAACGCATATTCAAATGGTTTGGAATTTCTACGGCACCTTTCTTTTACCTCTTCAAGTTTACCATTAGGAAGCGATCCTGTATCAGCAAGAAGCCTACCTATAATCGTGCTTTTTCCATGGTCCACATGACCAACTATTACTATATTCATATCTTCTTTTCTTTTTATATCCTTCATCAGCCATCTCCTCTATATTAAGAATAAGTTTCTACTCTATTAACTCTTACATGTACCCGTCTTTTCTCAGTTCTTCGAGGCCTCCACCATCTTCTTTATCTTGAGCTCTTCCAGATCTTTCTGCAATATTTGCAAATTTACCGGTTTTAAGTTCCTCGACTATATCTTCCACATTTTTAGCTGTTGAGTCCACAGGAGTGGTACAAGGATAACATCCTAAGGATCTATATCTTTTGCCTTCACCTTGATCAAAATACAGTGATACGACAGGTATTTTTTCTCTTTGAATGTATTCCCATATATCTAGTTCGGTCCAGTCAAGGAGTGGATGTATTCTGACATGTGTCCCGGGCTTGAAATCTGTTTTGTATTGGTTCCAAAATTCTGGAGGTTGGTCACCAAATTCCCATGTATTTTCTTTATTTCGCGGGGAAAAATATCTTTCCTTAGAACGGCTCCCCTCTTCATCTGCCCTTACCCCTACAATAACGCCTGTGAAAGCTTCCCTGTTTTCATCAATTTCATACACACCTTTTTTATGGTTTAGTCTGTATCTAGTCCAGTCCCCATTTAAAGTATGTTTCAAAGCATCTGCTTTTAAAAATTTGCAGCATTGAAGCCTTGACACATTACCATCTGGATAAGTTTGCTTAGAATCCAGAGCAACTTTATTCTCCCCATAAATCATATCGATTTTCCACTCTTTTGCAAATCTGTCTCTGTAATTGATCATTTCAGGTATCTTATAATGAGTGTCTACATGAACCAAAGGAATAGGTACATGACCAAAAAATGCTTTTCTTGCAAGCCATACAAGTACGGTACTATCCTTTCCTATAGACCAGAGCATACCAAGATTTTTAAATTGACTATATGCCTCTCTTAAAATATTTACACTTTTATTTTCTAATCTGTCCAAATGATCCATATTGATACTCCCCCTAAAACTTGTTAGAATCCTTTTTATTTACTTCTATCTCCTCTACAACGACTCCATTTTCTTTAATCTGCCATTTCATTATATTCTTTTCTTCTTTCACAAAAAGAGTACTACCACTTCCGCCTGTTTCCGGAAAAAGATACATCTCTATTGCCTGCACAGGACACTCCTTCATACACGCTGTACAGTCCCAACACTCTCTCGGATCATATATCTCTGCCTTGCATTTTTTATCTACAGATATAAGATTTCCTGGACAGACATCTACACAAAGTCGGCATCCAATACATCTTTTAGCATCAATTTTTATGGCCATCTACATCACCCTTTGAAAATCTCTTTGAATTATTACAATGTCGTTCTCTTTTTGATTGTATACTGAATTTACGAATTTAAACCAGTTTTCATTATCTAGGTTAGGATAATCACTTCTCTCTTGATAGCATTTCCATCTTGTTTCCTTTCGATAAATAAGATGTTCTATCACAACTTTAGCAACTAATATTCTGTTTATCAACTCATTATACTTAAGGACTTCTAGAGGTTTTTCACATTTAATCTTTTCTATATCCTTATCGAGTTTTTTTACAAGCTTTTTTGCTTTCAGAAGTTTCTCTTCGTTTGTTTTGTAATTTTCGCTTATTCCTCCAGCATATTCATCCATGATCTTCTGTAATTTTTCTTCGATATCCTGCGCCGAAAAAAACCCATTTTTATTATAAAGCGGATAAAAAACTTTTTTTATTTCAGACTCTATCTTATTGTTATCAAAATCCTTCGAAATCTTTATACTTGATAGATATTTTATAGCTGACTCTACAGCTATTTCACTCTCTGCCATACACCCTGTCACGTATTTTTTCGGAGATCCGCCACATACATCACCTGCAGCAAAAAGTCCTTTAACACTAGTACTTCTGTCATTTTTTATCCAGTATCCTGCTTGCCCGTGTCCACCTACTATGTAAGGTTCTGAACCGCATATCTCCACAGGTTCTTTTGATATATCAATATCTTCATCATGCCATTTAAGGATTATAGATGGCGACATGTTTAGGTAAGCTTTTTTCAATTCTTCTACCTGATCTTTCGTAACTTTTCTTGTATCTAAATAACAAGGTCCTCTCCCCTCAAAATTCTCTAAAATACTTGCATAAAGCCTCATAGGAGTAGATTTGTTTTCATATCTCTTCATATAATTTTCGCCCAGGGCGTTTATCTGTCCAACTTCGAGACCTTGTGCTATTGTTCCTGTTGGAGATATAGTATCCTTAGTCCTGAGGGCTATAAACCTCATTTCAAAGCTTGTCATTTCAGCTCCGGATCTTATGCCCATTGCAAGTCCATCTCCAGTATTGAAAGGTGAATACCACATCTTATGTCGAGCTTCTACAGGATTATTTGGTTTATATATTCCCGAGGCTCCACCAGTAGTACATATTACCGCTTTAGCCTTAATTACGTAAAATTTATCCATTTCTAAAGAAAAACCATAAGCTCCTGTTATTTGTCCTTTCTCTACTATATAATCTGTCGCAATTACTTTATTAAGCACCTTAGCTCCGCTTTCAATTGTTTTTTTTGCCAAAATTGGTTTTATATTCTCACCATTTATTTTGATACTTCTTTTTCCTCTGACAATATAATTGCCATCCTTATCTTTTAAAAAAACCAAACCATAAGCCTCTAATTTTTCTGTCATATGGTTTAATTTTTTTCCTATAGATAAAGTTAAATCTTCTCTTATTAAACCGTGGGATTCTTTTTTTACATAATCAACATATGACTCGGGAGTTTCACCCTCAGAAAGATATGCATTTATTGCATTCACCCCTGCGGCGAGACATCCGCTTCTTTTTATTCCAGCTTTTTCCATTATTACTACGTCTAACTTAGGATCTAACCCCTTTGCATGGATTGCTCCATGGCATCCAGCAGTCCCTCCTCCGATTATTAAAATATCCGTAATAATTTTAACAATTTCCAATTTTATCACCCCGCCCATGAATTAGTTATAAAGTCTATAAGTTTATCGGAAAGTTCATTTACACTTTTATTTTCAGTTTCTAGAACGACTTCCGCATCGATGGGAGCTTCGTATTCTGAATCAATTCCAGTAAAGTTTTTGATCACGCCATCTCTTGCTTTTTTATACAGACCTTTAACATCCCTTTTTTCACACTCCTCTAAAGAGCATTTCACATAGACTTCTATAAATTCTCCAGGAAGGAAGGAATTTCTAATAACTTCTCTGTCTTGCCTGTAAGGAGAAATGAAAGAGACAATAGTTATAACCCCTAAGTCTACAAAAAGTTTGCCGACTTCTGTTATCCTTCTCAAATTTTCGATCCTGTCTTCTTTAGAGAATCCAAGGTCCTTATTTAACCCGTGCCTTATGTTGTCGCCATCAAGGATATAAGCTAACTTGTTTTTTTCATGAAGTTTTTCTTGAACTTTTTTAGCTATTGTAGATTTTCCTGATCCCGAAAGACCAGTCATCCAAATAACGACACCATTTTGACCTAGCATACTTTCTCTTTCTTTTCTTCCTATTATACTTTCACTCCACACTATGTTTTTTGACATCTGCTTCCTCCTGTTTTTATATTCCTATAAATGGAAAATAATACTTTATAAATATGAACATAATAATCACCGATATAATCTTAAGAACAAAGCCACTTTTTATAAGAGTTTTTAGATCAAGTTGCTCTGTAGAATAAATCATAGCTACAACAGGACTGCTTATAGGAAAAATATATGAAAGTCCCGATGGAAGTGCTACCGACATAGTAACAAGCTCAGGACTGATACCCATTTTCATTCCAAGATTGATAGCCACCGGAAGGAGAATCACTATTACTGCACTATTTGAAATTAATTCCGTCATAAATATACTGATTGTTATGAATAAAAAAATAAATCCACTGTCTGAAAAGTTAAGATTCACAAGATAATTGTCAACAAACCATTTTAGTAC
>NZ_JBFHGC010000164.1:0-5164 GCF_041583315.1 Ilyobacter sp.
GCTTGGATTTTTACAGTTCCTACTTCTATATTATTTTCCTTTTCCACTTCAGTCAATAACTCGTCTAATTCCACTATGTGTTCTGGTTTTTCACACATAGGAAGTCTCATTCTAGTAAGACCTGCTGGAACCAATGCTCTTACATCCAATTCTCCAAAAGGAGCTACCGTTCCAAAAGGAGTTCTTAAAGGATTTATTCTTACGAATATTTCACAATTTCCAAAATCAACAGCTTTAAAAGCTTCTACTAATAGATCTCTAGCCGCCTCTTTTTCATCATATTTTACAGCATCTTCCAAATCAAATAAAATACAGTCTGGTCTGAAAATAGATGTGTTAAAAAGTAATTTAGGATTACTTGCTGGTGCAAATAACATCGTTCTTCTTAATTTTTTCATTAATTTATACCTCCAGCATTTATAGCTCTCTTAATTGCAGTTTTTGTTCTTGCTTTTATTATGAAATCCAAAGCTCCAAAATCTTCAACTTTAACATGAGCATTTTCAACTTTAAGTTCATCTAAAGCTTCCATAACTGCTTTTTCCATAAGAGATCCAAACATTCCTTTAAGTTTAGATTTTATTTCCACTGTTTTCCCTTGAGCCTCTAAATTGACAGTTACAACTGCATCAGATGCTTTTTCATTTCCACAAATACCTATCATTTTTACATCTCCTTTATTAATTGTTAATTAAACACATTCAGTAATATTCCTGCTGCTACTGCCGAACCGATTACTCCTGCTACATTTGGTCCCATTGCGTGCATCAGTAAGAAGTTTTGAGGATTTTCTTCCTGTCCTACTTTTTGTACTACTCTAGCAGCCATTGGTACCGCTGATACTCCTGCTGCTCCTATCATAGGATTTATCTTTCCACCTGTCATCTTACACATTAACTTTCCAAATAAGACTCCACTTGCTGTTCCTATGGCGAAAGCTATAAGACCAAGAGCTATTATTTTTAATGTTTGAGGATTTAAGAAGTTTTCGGCATTAGCCGTTGCTCCTACAGTTAGTCCCAATACAATCGTAATAAGATACATCATAGTATTTGATGCAACTTCTGCTAATTTAGGCACTACTCCTGATTCTTTAATTAAATTTCCAAACATTAACATCCCTACTAAAGGTGCAGAACTAGGAAGTAATAATACAACTAAAAAAGTTACTACTATAGGAAATATTATTTTTTCATTTTTACTTACATGTCTTGCTTGTTCCATCTTTATTTCTCTCTCTTCTTTTGTAGTAAGAGCCCTTATAATAGGTGGTTGAATAATGGGAACTAATGCCATATATGAGTATGCTGCCAAGGCTATCGGTCCTAATAAGTGAGGTGCTAATTTGGAAGTCAAATAGATTGCTGTCGGTCCGTCTGCTCCACCGATTATTCCGATCGATGCTGCTTCTGGTCCTAAAAATCCAAGATAAATTGCTCCTAAAAAAGCAAAGAATATTCCAAACTGTGCCGCTGCTCCTAGTAGTAAACTTTTAGGATTAGCTATGAGGGGCCCAAAATCTGTTCCTGCTCCTACACACAAAAAGATTAATGGTGGATAGATTCCTAATTTTGTACCCTTATATAGGTAGTAAAATAGTCCCCCTTCATCCATCAACCCTGAGCCTGGAAGGTTAACCATAAACATTCCAAATGCTATAGGTATTAGTAGATAAGGTTCATAGCCCTTCTTTATTGCAAGGTATAAAAATACACATGCGATCAATATCATTATTATTTGTTTTACATTTAAAAGAGAAAGTCCTGTACTCCCTATAAATTGAATTATAATTTCTAACATTTCATTCCTCCTATCCTAGAGATACTATTGCATCTCCTAAGTTTACTGCTGCGCTTTTTGCCACATGTACTTCAGTTACTGTTCCTGCATCTGGAGCTAAAATTTCAGTTTCCATCTTCATAGCTTCAAGTATTGCTACTAATTGACCTTTAGCTACCGTATCTCCAACTTTTACTAGTATATCTACTATAGTTCCAGGCATTGGAGCTGTTATCTTCTCTCCTCCTACCATAGTTACCTTAGGAGTTGCTGATGCTGGTTTTGATGTTCCTACATTTGCAGGGGCTTCTACTGTCCCTTCTACTGAACTTATCTCTTGTAACTCAACCTCATATGCCTTTCCATTAACTTTTATCTTATATATTTTTTTCATTTTTTAATAACCCTCCGTTTATAATTTCGTTATTCTAGTTATTTTATAATTAGTTTCTTTTTCTTCCCCTGCTGATTCCATAGAAGCTACAAGCGCCGCTACCATCATATCCTCATCAGCTTCCAATTCATCCCAGTTTACACCTGTAGGTACCACTGGTGCTGCTGCCATTGGACTTTTTCTCTGGGGTACTACTTTTTTTTCCTCTTGAGGGATATATTTAAATAATCCCAATATCAAAGATATTATAAATAATAAAGTAAATACTATTGCCATAGCTATTGCCGTTAGCTGTAACCCTTCTGCAAAGGTCATTTCTGCTTGAAATATCAATTTTTTCACCACCTTAAACTATTATGTTGATCTGGTATTCCTCTATCTCTTTTACTTGAGGCTTCCCTTTTTTCTCTAAAAATTTTCTAGCTATTTCAGGGAAAAGTGCATACATAAGTACATCTTCTTCTGATTTTGCTAAGTCGCCGATTTCCATTTTAAGTTTTTCAAATTCTGGTTCTATATCATCTGCTGGTCTATGAGTAATAGGCTTCTCATCTTTAATGATCATTTTTTTTATTTCTTCATCTAACTCTGCAGGTGCCTGTCCATACATCCCTAAGACATAATCTTTTATTTCTTTTGGAACTACCATATATCTTGATCCCGTTAAGACATTAAATACTGACTGTGTTCCTACCATCTGAGATAGAGGAGTAACTAAAGGTGGATAACCTAAATCTTTTCTTACTCTAGGAATTTCATTTAATACCTCTTCATATTTATCCGCAGCTCCCTGTCCTTCAAGCTGTGATAAAAGATTCGAGAGCATTCCCCCTGGAACTTGATATTTAATTGTTTTTGGTTCAACATCCATAACTTTTGGATTTAGAATCCCTTCAGCTCTGTATTTTTCCTTGATCGGTTTAAAATAATCAGCTATTTCGGCTAAAAGATCTAAATCTAGTTGAGGATCTCTTTCATGACCTTTGTAAACTTCTGCAAATACCTCGGTACACGGCTGAGCTGTTCCACCAGAAAATGGTGATATAGCGGTATCTATGATGTCTACCCCAGCTTCTATAGCTTTCATATAGAGCATCGATGCTATTCCTGAAGTGTAGTGGGTATGTAGTTCTATAGGAAGGTCGGTTACTGCCTTCATCCTAGTTATCATCTCATATGCAACTTCCGGTAACAAGATCCCTGCCATATCTTTGATACAGATAGAATCTGCACCCATAGCTTTGATCTCCTTCACCTTTTCTATATAGTAGTCCACAGTATGCACTTCAGATGTTGTGTATGCGATACACACCTGAGCCTCTCCGCCATATTTCTTTGTAGCTGTTACAGCAGTCTTTATATTTCTATAGTCGTTTAGCGCGTCAAAGATTCTTATGATATCAATTCCATTTTCAATAGATTTCTGTACAAATTTTTCTACCACATCGTCTCCATAGTGCCTGTAACCAAGCAAATTTTGACCTCTTAAAAGCATCTGTAATTTTGTATTCTGAACTCTTTTTCTTATCTCTCTGAGCCTTTCCCATGGATCTTCGTTTAAAAATCTTATGCAGGCATCAAATGTTGCCCCGCCCCACACCTCTAAAGAGTGGTATCCCACCTGATCCATTTTTTCAAGTATCGGTAAGATCTCTTCTGTTTTTAATCTAGTTGCAATTAGAGATTGATGGCCATCTCTCAGTGCCGTCTCCATTATTTTTAAATTTTTCAAAAGTCTTCCTCCTCTATATTGCCTATTAATTTAATAACAATATATTTCTTCTCCAGATTTTTATCAGTAAAAAAACCTCCAGTAAGAAGGTCTTTTTACTATAAAAATCATATATAATTTTATTATTTCTTGGAATAAAAAATCTCCTATGGAAATATTTTCTATTCTCTACCCCAATCCTTAAGGTCTATGGTATTTAATACTTCTAAAAATGTTTTTCCTAGATTAGTTTCCTCAAAATTTTCATAATAAAGCACCTTAGTTCTACGTTTCAATAATTCCCCATCTTTATCTAAAAGTTCAAGTTTGAATAATTTATCATTTTCCTTCAAAATAGTATTAGGAACTAGGGCAAATCCTAATCCCTGTATTACCATCTCCTTGCATGTATCAGATCTGTCTACCATTAAGCCCTTTAATGAATGGTCAGCAAAATTTTCCCTCCACCAATTATCAAAGATAGATTTCAATTTAATATCGCAATTATATTCGATTCTTTTTAATTTCGATAGATCTTTTAACTCTATTTTTTCTGAATTTATAGCACAGAGATTCTCTTCAAATAATATTTTTTCTCCCTGAGACCATTTATATTCTCCCCTTATAAAGGCTATTTCAATTTCCTTGTTACAGAGTAATTTAAATATCTCTGCACTCCATCCTGTTATTATTTCAAATTTTATTTTTGGATAAATCTCCTGATACTTAAATAATATTTGGGGTAAAGTTTTTCTAGCAAAATTATTAGAAGCTCCTATTTTTATAACTCCTTTTACCTCTTTAGTCATAGACGATAAATTCAACATAATTTCTCTCATTTTCTCTCTCATTTCTTCAGCACACTTTACCAGATATTCTCCCTCAGGAGTAAAATAAACCCCTTTTCGTCCCCTTTCAACTATCTGAACGTCCAACTTCCTTTCTATCATCTGTAAACGTTTGGTAACTGCTGGTTGAGATATATATAATTTTGCTGCAGCTTTGGTTATATTTTTTTCCTTATAAAGAACACAAATAAGTTCCCAATCACGATCCATCATATTATTTCCTCCAAATTATAAGTATTTATTTAGATTATACTCTAGATTGTTTTCTGTACCTATTTTTCATAAAATAATTTGAGCTACTATAGGGGCCAAAATCAAGGTTATAAGACCTGTGACTACAATGGCTAAACTACTCATGGCACCAGTTACTTCCCCCATTTCAATTGCTTTTGTTGTTCCTATGGCGTGACTGGCTACTCCTATTCCTACTCC
>NZ_JBFHGC010000165.1:0-5136 GCF_041583315.1 Ilyobacter sp.
CCTCCTGTGTGAACTCCTCTCCTGCAAAATATTTTTCCATAAGCTCTTCATCAGACTCTGCCACAGCCTCAAAGAGCATGTTTCTTATTTCTGATATATCCACATCTGATGGGATTTCGCTGTCTATACACTCTTTCCCGTCAAACTTCCTTCCTTTGAGATCCACCACATTTATAAATCCCTGAAAGTCATCCTTCTCTCCAATTGGAATGCAGAAAGGAGCCACTTTTTTTCCAAATTTCTCTTTAAGTTCTTCTAGGAGTTTTGTGTAATTTACAAACCCCTTATCCATCTTATTTATAAAAAATATTCTGGGGATTCCCCGTTCTTCCAGTTTTTCCCAGGATTTTTCTGTCCCTACCTCTACACCGGAAGTTGCATCTACTACAATTACTGCACCACCTGCAACTCTCAGAGAAGAGACAACTTCACCTTCAAAATCAAAGTACCCGGGAGTATCCAGAATATTATATTTATGACTTTCATATTCCAGAGGTATCACAGAGGAATTTACAGAAAATCTCCTGTGAATCTCCTCTTTATCATAGTCTGAGACTGTATTTCCTTCGTCTACACTTCCCATCCTGGTTATGGCTCCGGATATGTATAACAGCGATTCAGCGAGGGTAGTCTTCCCGCTTCCTCCATGGCCTAGAAAAGCTACATTTCTTATTTGATTCATTTCATAGTTTTTCATAATTGCCCCCTATTTTCTTATTTTACAAGATTTTGTATATTATTCTCATGATAATTATATTTTAAAAAGAACTCCCTTTCCTTTTTTCTGTCAAATTAATATGAGATGTAAATAAAAACTACACCTCTCTGCAGATTTAGGATATGCTCATTTTCATAGTAAAAAATCCACTAAAGAAAGCTATTTTACATAAAAAGATATAAAGAAAAAAATAATTTGAAAGAAGTATTGCCATAACACTGACATGAAAGTAATATACTATTATAAATAATTATAAATTTTTAAAGGAGAATATATCTATGAAATTTTTTAATTCTTTGAAAACCCCAATAATATTTTTAGCACTTTCTAGCATTTATTTTACAGCGTGCACAAAAACTCCAGATATGGAAATGGCTGGAGCTACTAAGACAGATATGTCAAATTATAAAACAAATACTGTTACAGTGGGAGGTTATGACTTCCAAGTCGATTACACAGTTTTTAAAAATTTTGACGAGATTCCTGATGACATGACAGTCCAACTCCAGCCGATAAAAAGCTTTACACTGCCAAATGGAAAGACACATTATTACCAGGCTGCCTATGTTCCAACAAAAAATGTCAGCTGGGTCCAGGCTGCGGTTTTGGCAGAATCTCTAGGAGGTTACCTAGCTTCTTCAACTAGCTTGGAGGAGAATAATTTTCTTTTCTCTCTGGTTAATGACGAAAAATTCTTTTGGGAGTTCCCAGATGACTACACTCCAGATTCTCATTACAGGATCAAAATCGGACCTTTCTTAGGCGGGACAAAAGTAGATGGCTCTACAGAATCTAAAACTGGATGGGTATGGCTATCTGGGGAAGAATGGAACTATGAAAACTGGGCGGTAAATCTAGATGACGGGGTTACAGACAAAGATCCCCGTGATAACTCACAGCCCAACGGAAGAGGACGTCAGACAGTTATGGGATTCGGAGAGTTAAATGTCCCGGTATCTACCTGGGGAGACTATTTTTCCGGTGTGGCCCAGTATGAAAACATGGGACGTCCTCTAGGTTACAATCATGGATTTATCATTGAGTATGATACTGTGCCAAAAAAATAAAAATAATTAATTTAAAACTGGGGAACTCTCAACTTATAGAGGGTTCCCCTTCTTTTTTAGATAAAACAATCAGTTCATAAAAATTTATTTAATTTTTTAAAGTTTTTTGAATGAAAAATGAATTTGGCTTGGTAGTATATATCTAGATAGACATAATATTCTAACTGGGGGTTTTTCTCTTGAAAAATATCGTATCGATTATAGACATTTTAGAAAAATGGACCACTCCCAAAGGGACTAGAAAAATACTGGTAACCCTTTTCATAATGTCACTTCAGATTATGATTTATAAAGTGGTATATATGACCGGAGGAGCAAAATATTCATATGCTCAGGCCATGTACATCCCTCTCATACTGGGATCTCTTTTTTTCGGGGTAATGGGTGGGTTTGTCTTTGGATTGAGCAGTGGGCTCATATTAGGGCCTTTCATGCCCTTAGACACGGTAACCATGGAGATGCAGGACATGATAAACTGGAATTACAGGCTCGGATTCTATCTCCTCATAGGTCTTATAACAGGAGTGATCATGGAATTTTTGATTTCCACCATAAAAAGACTCAACAAACTGAGCTTTTACAATCATTTTACAAACCTTCCCAACGCCAGATATTTTGAAAACATGAGGATAAAAGAGGACACACCGGGATATTTTTTCATTATCGAGATGAATAACTACTCTCAAATACTTTATAATCTCGGATATGAGTTCAGTATGAAACTGATAAAGGAATTTTCCAGAGAGGTCTCAAACGTTTTAAAAACTTACGGAGAAACCCAGGTATTTCATCTTCAGGACAATAAATTTGGGGTTCTCGTAAAGCACACAAATGAGAAGGAGATTTCAAAAAAATTCCTAAAACTTGGACAGATGTCTATAAAAGTAGATGGTATAGAGGTTCATCCGTATATCTTTATAGGGGCAGCCAGATGTGAAAAAGACAGTTGTGACCTTTTAAAAAAAGCTGAATATGCCAGACTTTTTGCAAAAAAAAATCTAAGAAATTACCATATGTACATACCTGAGCTCTCTTCAAAGATTGACAGCAACTTCAAACTTTTTGAGGAATTTCCGAGAGCCATCAGTAATAAAGAATTTTTTCTGTGTTACCACCCAAAATTTGAGGTTTCTACCGGGATGGTTAAAGATGCAGAGGTTCTCATAAGATGGATGCATCCAAAACGAGGTATTGTAGGTCCCAATGAATTTATTCCTTACCTTGAAACAACCACATTTATAACAAAAATTACAAAATGGGTTTTAAGACAATCCTTAAAATCACTGAACATAATGGAAAAAGCAGGTATCGACATCAAACTCTCAATAAACGTCCCACTCAAAATTTTAGAAGATCCTGAGTTTATCGGATATTTAAAAGAAATGAGACAGCTGGGATATCCCTTAAAAAAAATAGAGTTTGAAATCTTAGAAAGAGACTGTGTAGAGGATTTTAAAAAAATATCAGATATAATGAATTCAATAAAAAAAATGGGTATCAAATTTTCTTTAGACGATTTCGGTACCGGGTATTCGGCTCTCTCTTATGTTAAAAAACTTCCATTTGACAAAATAAAGTTAGATATGATGTTTATAAAGGATTTGGAAAAAAGCAGGGAAAATATGGATATTGTAAAATCTGCAATAGACATGGCTCACCATATGGGTATAACAGTCGTAGCAGAAGGTGTAGAATCTGAAGATACCCTGGATATGCTGAAACAACTAAAATGTGACTATGCCCAGGGATTTTATTTTAATCATCCCTTGAATCAGGGAGACTTTATCAAATGGTATCACAGTAATGAAAATACAAAGTTTTTTCAGAAAATCCCCTCTTAAAGATCAACTTTCACATTTTAAACAAAAATTTTATCCACAGACAATCAGTATTAAAAATAAAAAAGGGCCTTAAGGCCCTTTTTTATTAGTTAACTTTGTCGTTTAATTTTTTACCAGCTTTGAATTTAACTACTTTCTTAGCTTCGATCTTGATTTCTTCTCCAGTTTTAGGGTTTCTTCCAAGTCTGGCAGCTCTTTCAGCTACTTCAAATTTTCCCCATCCGATGAAGTTTACTTCATCTCCGTCGTTTAGTACATCTTCCACAGTTGTTAGAAATGCATCTAATTTTCTTTCTGCATCTGCTTTAGATTCAAATTCACCTTTTTCAAAAAATAATTTAACAAATTCTTTTTTTGTCATTCGATTTCCTCCTGTGCTTTGTTTATCCCTTAAAAATCAAGGTTTTTTGCCTAATCTTTTATACCATAGAATTTTTATAATTTCAATGATTTTTTAAAAAAACCTTTAGTTTTAAGGGTTTAGGCTGGTTTTTTACGTTTTATCAACTATTTTTGCACAATGGTATTAAAAATTAAGACACACCTTTAAATCTAGTTGTTTTTCAAAAAAATCTCAGATTAAAGTCTTTTGGTGTCATTAAGATGATTTTTATTTATAAAATCTTCTGTTAAAAATCAAATTTTAAGGTGTTTCCCATCATAATCTGAAAAATTAAAAATGACTGCATCTTATTATATTAACATCACAGTAGATCAAAAATTTACTTACTCAACTGAGTATAAATATTAAAATTTTTGTACCCTCCTGAAAGATTGTAACAGTCAAACCCCATATTCAACATTATATTATGGGCAGCGTTTCCCGAAACCCCCTTGTTGCAGTGGACTACATATTTTTCAGTTTTCGAAAGGGCCTCTGCCTTTGTCCTCAGTTTATCAAGAGGGATGTTCACCGCTCCCGGAATATGCCCCGAACCGTATTGTTTAGGTGATCTCACATCTATAACTATATAGTCATCTCTTTTTTTTATCAGTTCTTCAGGAGTTATTATCTTATTTCTTCTGTTTAAAGCGTTGTCTAATATCATGCCAGTATACATAACAGGGTCTTTGGTGGTAGAAAAAGGAGGAGCATAAGCAAGGTCTAGATGGAACAGCTGATCCACTGTGGCTCCCATGGTTATAAGGGACACAAAAACATCTATTCTCTTATCTACACCGTTTCTTCCTACTATCTGAACTCCTAATATTTTGCTGCTTTTTCTATCGGCTATTGCTTTTATAACCATTTCGCTGCTCTCTTTAAAATACTCTGTCTGGTTGGGTTTCAGATTATGTATAACCTCTATATCATAGCCCATACCTTTTGCCTGCACCTCTGTCATCCCTGTCTGGGACACAGCCATATCAAAGACCTTAAATATCCCTGTCCCCAGTATTCCTTTAAACCGGAGATTACCTCCTGTAAGTATGTCCCCACATATTCTGCCCATCTTATTAGCAGTAGATCCTAGCGGGACGTATAGAGGGGCTTCATTTATAAGAGACC
>NZ_JBFHGC010000166.1:0-5106 GCF_041583315.1 Ilyobacter sp.
AGGTATTGCATGGATGCATATCCCACTTTTGAGCATAAACTCATATCTGTTTATAGGTTTTTCTATGTAAGGATAAAGGGATACAGCCTCCAAAACCACTTCCTCAGATCCTTCCACTACAAAATCTATATCCCCCACGTCTGATCTTTTCCTCCTGAGACTTCCGCTGACATCACATCTGAAACCTTTTTCTTTGATATATTTATAAAGTTTTCTATATTCTTTTAAAGCAAATTTATAATTAAATCTTTTCTCCACCTGATCTTCTCCCTGAAGAATTTTTAATTATTATATCATACCTTAATATTCTCTAGTAAAAAAATATATAAATAATTTTATGGTAAATTCACTTAAATTTTGATAAGCTAGACATTAACAATATTTTTTAAAATTTATAATATTATTTTTTTTTAAAACATGTTATAAATATATATGCTATCAATCTGAAATTTAAGTATATTCAATTTTTTATATATAACAATTATTAAAAAGGGGGCTTTTTATGAATTATTCCAATCGAGTCAAAGATCTGAAAACATCACCAATCAGAAAACTATTACCATTTTCAATAGAGGCAAAGGCAAAGGGAAAAAAGATTTATCACCTTAATATTGGTCAACCTGATATCAAAACTCCAGAATCTTTTTTTACAGCTATAGCAAATGCAAAACAAGAGGTCTTAGCATATTCTAATTCCCAGGGAGATCCTGATCTTATAGAGGCTACTATTGATTATTACAAGACTTACAACATGGAATTTGACAAGGATGAAATATTAATCACCAACGGAGGAAGTGAAGCTCTGCTCTTCTCTCTGATAGCCACATGTGATCCAGGTGATAATGTTGTTATTCCAGAACCGTTTTATTCCAGTTATACAGGTTTTGGATCTATAGTAAACGTAGAAGTTTCTCCTATAACAACCAAGGCCGAGAATGGATTCAGACTTCCTTCAAAGGAAGAGATGGAAAAATCTATAAATGAAAAAACAAAGGCAATTGTTATTTCTAACCCTGGAAATCCAACTGGTGTTATTTATACAAAAGAAGAAATAAAAGCTCTTGCAGAATTAGCTGTGGAACACAATCTTTTTATAATATCAGATGAAGTATATAGAGAATTCGTTTATGATGGCGACTATTCTAATTTCAACGGTTTGGAAGAGGTCAAGGACAGAGTTATCATTGTAGATAGTATTTCCAAGCGTTACAGTGCATGCGGTGCCAGAATAGGATCTGTTGCAAGTAAAAACAAAGAACTCATGGCACTTATGTTAAAGCTTTGTCAGGGAAGACTTTGTGCCCCTACACTTGAGCAGATAGGTGCTACTGAACTTTACAAAACACCTTCTAGCTACTTTGAAGAGGTCAATGCTGAATATAAAAAAAGAAGAGATGTTCTTTACAAGGGTTTAAAAGAGATTGATGGAGTAATCTGCCACAAACCTGCTGGTGCGTTCTATACCATTGCGAAACTCCCGGTAGAGAGTGCAGAAGATTTTGTTATATTTATGCTCAAGGAGTTTGAATTAGATGGCGAGACTGTTATGATGGCTCCAGCAGAAGGTTTCTATTCTACTCCTGGAATGGGTAAAGACGAGGTAAGACTGGCATATGTTTTAAATGAAGAAGAACTTAAAAAAGCTATGAAAATTCTGAAAGCTGGACTTGAAAAATACAAGTCTATAAAAGCATAACACAATTCTAAAAAAGTTAAAAAGGCACAATATAAATTTTATTATAAACATCCCTGATCTCAAGAGTTAACTCTATGGAATCAGGGATGTTTTTTGTCTATAAACACCAAATACCATCTATACAGAACTTTTAGTTTTTATCCTATTTTACTATCTTTACTATTTTCTTTTTTCCTGCTCTGACTATCATTCCGTCTTCTATTTTTATTACAGCTTGTACATCTTTTACAGCTTCATCATTTATCTTGAATCCACCCTGGCTTATCAATCTTCTGGCTTCAGATGTAGATTTTAAAAACATCAGCTCTTTTACCAAAAGGTCTATTGCATTCATCTCATCAGACTCTACTTTTACTTCTGGAAGATCCACAGCCATATTTCTGTTTGAAAATACGTTTTCAAACCACTCTCTGGCTTTTTTACCTTCTTCTTCAGAATGATAAATTTTTACGATTTCCTCTCCCAGTCTTTTTTTACAGTCCATAGGGTGGATTGTTCCGTTCTCCACTCCCTCTTTTAAAGTTTTAATATCTTCTAGAGCTATATCTGTAGCAACTTCGTAGTAGTTCCACATCAAATCGTCAGATATGGACATTACCTTTCCAAACATATCATTAGGAGCCTCTGTAACCCCTATATAATTTCCCAGAGACTTCGACATCTTCTCCACTCCGTCAAGTCCCACAAGAATAGGCATCATCATACATACTTGCTGCTGCTGACCTGCATTTTTCTGTAGGTCTCTTCCTCTCAAAATATTAAACTTCTGTTCTGTGGCCCCTAGCTCTACGTCTGCCTCTATAGCTACAGAGTCGTATCCCTGCAGAATCGGATACATAAACTCTACAAGAGAGACGGGTTTCCCCTCACTTAGTCTTTTGGAAAAATCTTCTCTCTGTACCATTTGAGCCACTGTAAACTGAGAAAGAAGCTTAAGTACATCTTCAAGAGAGAGTTTCTCAAGCCAGTCTCCGTTATATACAACTTCTGTTTTTTCAAGATCAAGAATAAGTTTTACCTGCTCCAGATAAGTTTCTATATTCTTTTGTATATCTTCAGCAGTTAGCATTTTTCTCGTTTCCGATTTTCCTGTAGGATCCCCGATTCTGGCTGTAAAGGTTCCTATGAGGAACTTTACTCTGTGTCCTAGATCCTGAAATTGTCTCAGTTTTCTGAGGGGTACTGCATGCCCTATATGAAGATCTGAACCAGTAGGGTCTATTCCCAGCTTTATGACTAAAGGTTTTCCGGTTTCCAGGGATTTTTTTATTTTATCTTCCAGTTCTCTCTCAGAGATTACCTCTTCTACACCCCTCTTGAGGATTTCCATCTGTCTTTTTACTTCTTGTTCGATATTCATAAATATACACTCCCTTCATAAATTTTTATAATTAAAAAACCTCATAGGATGCACCTATGAGGTTTATATATACTAAACTTTCCTCAACCATAGATACAGACCCTTTTTAGTTATCACAAATAAGGCCTCTACTTTGAAGTACAGCCCTTTTTAATAGTAATAATAATAGTATCTGTTATAGTTGATTTTTCTATTCATTTTTTCCTCCAAAATCAAATCTTAAGAAAGTATATCACATTATATTAAAACTCTCAAGACCTGAGTTTTTTTACATAGAGGAGGTGTTCTATACCGTGATACTCTTCTTCTTTTTCAAATGAAAAGCCTGCCTTTTCAAAGGTTTTTATAGAAACTTCATTCTCTTCCAAAATATACGCAAGAACTATCTCTGTATTTTCACATGACAGAGCCAGCTCCTCCATTCCCTTTAAAATGGCCTTCTTCCCCAGACCTGCTCCTCTGCTCGACTTTGACATATATATACTGAGTATGGCTGTTTCTCCGTCAAGTTCAAACTTCAGCTGGCCTAAAAAATTTCCATTTAGCTCTTCTAAAACATAAAGAATAAAGTAAGGGGAGTTTATGAGGAACTTATACCATTTTTTATGATTTTCCCATTCTCGGCTCTCATTCTCTGAAAAATATTTTTTCACATAATCTCTGTGGAGATGCTCATATATCTCTGGTATATCTCGTTCCTCTGCTTTTCTCAAAATAACATCTTTCAAAAAATCACCTTATCAAAATTAAACTTAAATATATCAACTTTCCCAATTTAACAGGTTCAATTATAACATATATATCTTTTTTTAACAAAAACAATATAAGATTATCCTGTTATTTAAACTCCTGTTATTTTGCCCTAAATCCTTTACTCTCTCCAGTAAAACTTATAAAAATCCCCTGGAGATTAAGTTTTATAGGTGCAGGAGAGATAAAAAAAGAGGCTATGCCTCGTTCAACCCCCTGCCCCCATTCATGGGGGTTTTTTAGTATAATATACTATGGCTATTAAACTAACTGATATTTTTACTAAAGATAATGTGGATAAACTCTTTAAAACAGAAAAAGATTTTTTCAATCATTTTGATAAAGATCATCTTCAATTTATTAAAGATTCTATTAAAAAAGCTAACTTTTGTTGTGATCTCGCATATGCTAAGGCTACATTTAATTGCCCTCTTTGCGGCGAAAAAGATTACCGTCCAGTTTCTTGTAAATCAAAATTTTGTTCTTCTTGCGGTAAACTCTATGCTGAAAAATGGAGTTTAAAACTTTCTAAAGACCTAATTGATAAAAAACACAGACATATCATTTTTACTATCCCTGATATTCTTTGGAATTACCCTATTGCTAAGCGCAATGTTTTAATAGAGTTCTCAAATCATATTAATCACCTTTTTAAAAACTGGTTTAAAAAACATAAAATCAAATACTATGGATTAATTATTGCCCTCCATACTTTTGGAAGGGATTCTTCATTCAACACTCATTTTCACGTTATTCTTTCTTTAGGTGGATTTAAAGAGGACTTCTCATGGAAAAAACTCGAATATTTTGAACCTAATTTTTTTAATAATTCATGGAAACACTTAGTTCTTAAAACTATTAAATCTCTCTATCCGAAATGCCCTAAGACACAAAAGCGTATTAGTGAGTGCTATAAAATGAATTTTTTCATCAACTTAAAAGGAGAACCTTTAAAAACAGACGATAAGTCTCTAAAATATATAGGACGTTATCTTATGCGTCCTGCTATTGCAGAATACAGGATTACTGAATTTGATGGTAATTTCGTTACTTTTTGGTATATTGATACCAAAACTCAAGAAAAAATGACTTTAACTCTTTCTGTCATAAAATTCATGAAAAGGTTAATTCTACATATTCACCCTAAAAATTTCAAAGCTATCAGAAGATATGGTTTTTACGCTAGGAATATTATTCCTTACCTTAAATCCAAACTCAACTCTTTTAAAAAAAAGTACCTATTTCATAAGAAGCTACTTTCATGGGCTGAGCGCTTAAGAATTGAATTTGGAAAACTTAA
>NZ_JBFHGC010000167.1:0-5095 GCF_041583315.1 Ilyobacter sp.
AGCTTGGTGAGAATAGCTGTAGGGGTACACCTGGTCACATTCCGAACCCAGAAGTTAAGCCTGCATACGCTGAAAGTACTTGAGGGGCAGCCCTCCGGGAGGATAGGTACTTGCCAAGCTTTTTTTTATTTTTTGGAAAAACTTCTCATAAAGTAAGGCTTTAATTGAAAAAAAATCAAAAATCCGATATAATTGAAAAGTTGGATGAATATTATTATTTAAGTATTTTTGAATAAAGAAGATGATAATTTTAAAGAGGAGCATTATGAGGAAATGTATTTTTTTGGATAGAGACGGAAATATAAATGTAGAAAAGGACTATCTGTACAGGGTAGAAGACTTTGAGTTTGAACCTGGAGCCTTGGAAGCAATAAAGATATTCAAGGATTTGGGCTATCTTGTAGCAGTGGTAACCAATCAATCTGGAGTGGCACGAGGTTACTATACAGAAGAAGATGTCCAGAATCTCCATAAGTATCTTGAAAAAAAATCAAGGGAAGCTGGAGGGAACATAGATGCTTTCTATTACTGCCCTCATCATCCTGAGAAAGGTATAGGGGAATATAAGAAAGATTGCGACTGCAGAAAACCCGGACCTGGTATGTTTTTAAAAGCTCAAAAAGAGCTGGATATAGACTTTGACAGATCCCTCGTAGTAGGAGATAAGTTGTCAGACGTAAAAGCCGGTGAAAATTTGGGAATGAGAGGTGTCCTCGTGAGAACAGGCCATGGAAAAAAAGAGGAAATAAAAGCAGAAGAGACTACTGAAATATACGATTCTCTATATGATTTTGCATTAAAATTTAAAGAAGAACATATGAATCATTAATTTGATATTAAAAATTATACAATCAAGGGGTAAATTAGATGAAAATTAAAGATTTACTGAGAGATTATTTTCCTGAAAAGAAGGTATTGGAGAGTATAGAGATAACAGATGTCTGTATGGATAGTAGAGAGATAAAGAAGGGCTCTCTTTTTTTTGCTATAAAGGGCGGAAATAAACATGTGGAAGAGGCTATCCAAAATGGTGCATCAATTGTCATTTATGATAACAATGATCCTGTAATTTCAGATGAGAGAGCTATTTTGACAGAAGATACTGTAGCCTTCATGCAAAAACTGGCCAGAGATTATCGGAAAAGCCTTGGAATAAAGGTAGTGGCAATAACAGGAAGTAACGGAAAAACAACAACCAAAGATATGGTGTACTCGGTTCTATCGCAAAGGTTCAGGACACAAAAAACACACGGTAATCACAATAACCACATAGGCTTGCCTTATACTATTCTTAAAGCTCATCCAGAGGATGAGGTACTGGTACTAGAAATGGGTATGAGTGGGTTTGGGGAAATAGATCTCTTGTGCAGCATAGCACTCCCAGACTACGGGATTATAACCAATATAGGTGAATCTCACCTGAAGTATCTTAAGAATAAAGAGAATGTATTTAAAGCCAAGGGAGAACTGCTGAAGCATGTTCATCATGAAAATACAATTATTTTTGGAGATGATTATTATCTGGAAAACATTCCAGGAATAAAGGTAGGCTACGGAGATGAAAACACTTTTAAAATATCAGAATTTATTGAAAATGATAAGGGTGCCCAATTTAAACTGGGAGGCAAGAGCTACAGGATACCGGTAAACGGAGAGCACAATGTAATAAATGCATCCTTTGCAGTAGCCCTGGGTTTAAAAATGGAATTGTCTGTATCTGAAATAGAAAAGGGATTGGAAGAGGTAAAACTGACTCCCATGAGATTTCAGAAGATAGAAAAAGGTGAAAGATTATATATAAATGATGCCTATAATGCAAATCCTACCTCTATGAGACTTGCCATTGAAACTTTTGATAAGCTGTATAATGACAGAACATGTAAAATAATGGTATTGGGTGATATGCTTGAGCTGGGAGAAAAAAGTGAAGAGTATCATAAAAATATAAAAGAGTACCTGAGCACATCCAGAGCAGAACACATATTTTTATATGGAAATGAGATGAAAAAACTTTGGTCAGTGTGTCATGAAGATAAAAGGGTGGCTTATTTTACAGATAAAAATTCTATTTTTGAAAAGATAGAATCAATAAAAGAAAAGTCAGTAATACTGCTCAAGGGCTCTAGAGGGATGAGACTAGAGGAAATAATTAAATAACAAGGAGAATTTGATGCTTTATTATATTGCAAAAAACATTGATACTTTGGCATGGCTTAAATCGATATATTTAAGAGCTTTTTTGGGGTTCATAATCTCATTTATACTGGTAATTTTAGTGGGAAAACCTTTTATAAAATTTTTGAAAAAAAACAAAATGGGTGAATCAATAAGAGAAGAAGGACCGGAAAGTCACTTCTCTAAAAAAGGAACTCCAACTATGGGAGGAGTTCTTATAGTTGGTTCCATGGTTGTTACAAACTTTATAATAGCAGATCTTGGAAATAAATTTATAGAGATGCTTCTATTGTGCATGGTGCTTTTTAGTGCCATAGGGTTTGTAGATGACTATAAAAAATTTACAGAGAGCAAAAAAGGGCTTTCTGGAAAAAAGAAGATGATAGGTCAGGGGGCCATAGCTCTGCTAGCCTGGGGATTCATACTTAAAGTGGGACTTACCGGAAACAGTTCTCTTGACCTGGCGATAATAAACCCTATATTTTCCGGACCTCTTGTTTACCTGGGGGCTTTTGCCATGCTTCTTTTTATAATAGTGATACTCACAGGAACCTCCAATGCAGTAAACATAACTGACGGTTTGGACGGACTGGTGATAATGCCGGTTATTATAGCATCGGCAATACTGGGTGCTGTAGCTTATTTTACAGGGCATATAGAGCTGAGTCAGTATCTGAATCTTTACTATATAAGTGGTGCCGGAGAGATGACGGTGTATCTTACCAGCATGATCGGGGCGGGATTAGGTTTTCTGTGGTATAACTTTTATCCGGCTCAGATATTTATGGGGGACACAGGTTCTCTAACTCTTGGTGGGATATTAGGTCTTGTGGCCATATTTTTGAAGCAGGAGCTTCTTCTTCCAATAGTAGGATTGGTATTTGTAATAGAAGCCTGCTCAGTAATTATTCAGGTAGGGTCATTTAAAGTCAGAAAAAAGCGGGTATTTAAAATGGCCCCTATACATCATCATTTTGAACTAGACGGCCTTCCTGAGACGAAGGTAACCATGAGATTCTGGATCGTGGCCCTTATGTGCGGAATAGCGGCCCTCGGTGTAGTAAAGATGAGAGGGATATTTTAAAGACATTAACCACGGGACCTCCCGTGGTTATAATTGTAAGATGGGAAAAATACTTTTTTTAAGATAGTTTCTAAAGAAGAAGTATTGTTCTTATCTAATAAATTAAACTGGTTGGAGATGAAGTTGATGAAAAAAGCCCTTGTTTTTGGAGCGGGAATTAGCGGTTTGGGAGCTAAAGGATTATTGGAAAAAAATGGATATGAAGTGATGCTGGTAGACGATAAAAAGGCCATGTCATCAAAAGACGGGATGAATACTCTTTCAGAGGTTGAACTCTTTGTGAAAAGCCCGGGAGTTCCTTACACGGAACTTGTAAAAAAGGCTTTTGATCTAAAGATACCTGTGATAGATGAGGTAGAGCTGGCTTACAGATATATGAAGAAAAAAGCCAATTATCCAAAGATTATAGCCGTGACAGGAACAAACGGTAAAACAACCACTACAACAAAAATAAAAGAACTCATAGAGTATTGCGGGTATAGGTGTGAATTTGCAGGAAACATAGGGAGATCTTTCGCAGATCTTGTGACTGAAGATAAAGAGCTTGACTATATAGTCTTAGAGCTCAGCTCCTATCAGCTGGAAAATGTAAAGGAGTTCAGACCTGATATAGCCATGGTGATCAACCTGGCTCCTGATCATCTGGACAGATATGAAAAAGCCGGGGATTATTATGATGCAAAGTTTAACATAGGAGCCAAACAAGAGGCCGGGGATTACTTTATCACCAATATGAACTGTCAGGAATCTTCCAAGAGACTAGGAAGAATAAATGCAGATGTAATCAGAGTCTCATTAGAGGGTGGAAAGGGATGTGACCTCTATCCTGAAGATGGATGGGTGGTATATAAAGGAAAAAAAATCATATGTGAGGAAAAACTAAGCCTCAAGGGAAGACATAATCTGGAAAATATTTTGTTTATAGGGGCAGTTGCTGAGATAATAGGTCTAGATGAGGAAAAACTCAGAGAGTTTCTCTATAATACAGGAACTCTGGAACACAGGATGGAGAGATTTTTGGAAGTCGGAGGCACACTCTTTATAAATGACTCCAAGGGAACAAACATAGAATCCTCTAAGATGGCTATAGAGGCATATCACGGATGTATCCTAATATGTGGCGGGGTGGACAAGAAGCTTGACCTTACACCTCTTGTAGGAGCCATAAAGGACCACGTGAGTAATGTATACCTTATAGGGGAACTGGCAGAAAAACTGGAACAGGCATTGATCCAGGGGGGATACCCAAAAGATAGACTGGTTAGATCTGGAAATTTGGAAAACAGTGTGGATTTAATTAGTAAAAAGATAGATACTCATGAAAATAATTACATACTTTTATCCCCAGCAACAGCCAGTTTTGATCAGTTTAAAAACTTCGAGGTAAGGGGAAAAGTTTTCAAAGAATTAGTAAAAAAATATTTTACGGCAGGTGAAGAGGTTTGAGGAAAGTTATCCTAACAACAGGGGGAACAGGCGGACACATATATCCTGCCCTTGCTGTGGCGAGAGAACTAAAAAAAAGAGGGGTGACTCCAGTCTTTGTAGGGACTACCCACAGAATGGAAAAAGAGATGATACCCCAAGAGGGCTATACCTTTATAGGGCTAGACATAAAGCCTCTTAAAAACATATCGTCCATATTTAAAATGCTAAAGGGAATGGTAAAAGCTATAGGTATAGTGAGGAAAGAAAAGCCTGATGCCATAATGGGATTTGGAAATTATATTTCGGTTCCAGCACTTTTAGCAGGTATAATATTAGGGAAGAAAATATATCTCCAGGAGCAAAATGCAAACCTGGGATTTGCAAATAAATTATTTTATAAATTTGCCA